>NZ_JANRHB010000013.1:0-119586 GCF_024733855.1 Gordonia sp. GONU | reverse complement strand
CCGCGGCCGAGGCCGTCGCCGGGGTCGAGGGCGGCGGCACGGCGTGAGCCCGGACGAGCCGCACGTCGGCCCGGCCGGTTCGGATCCGCCCTCGACGGATCCGAACCGGCCGAAACCGCGACCTCCGGGTGACGGAGCTCACGGAGCCGAACCCGTGCCCGAGCAGGTGCACGGGGTGCGTGCGGTCCTCGTTCAGATCCCATATCTGCTGGTGATGCTCGGCGTGCTCGTGGCCGCGCTGTTCGTGATGTTCGACCGATGGCGACGCGGATCTTTCGTGTTCGGCGCGGCGCTTCTCGTCGGTGCGTTGCTCCGGGCGTTCATCCCTTCGTCGCAGGCCGGATTGTTGCAGGTCAGAGGGAAACTGTTCGACGTCTCGGTGATGGCAACGGTCGGTGGTGTGATGCTCTGGCTCGCCACGTCGATCGACTCGTTGGGAACGGATTGATTACAATAGAGACCTGAGCGTGACCTTGAGACGCAGTGGTCGCGCCTGACCAGGCAAATCTCTCTGCCCGACAGCACTGAGTACGACGCTGGGCAGACGCACCGACCGCTGGAGTACGTATCACTGCAACACCGACCGATGGCCACGTGAACCAAGTGACGTCGATGGGCGTGTCGGCAGGCGCCGGCATGATCCACTACGTCTTGCTGACGCGTGACGATCTGGGCCGCAGTGTGGTGGATTCGCGCGTGATCGACGTCGACCCGACCGACGGGCTCGACGGCCCGGGGCGCGTGAACGCCGGTATCGACGTCATGCTCAGCGCAGCCCGCGAGGCCGACGCACGCGTCGGCCCGATCGGCGTCGCGGCCCGGACCACAGCCCAACGACGCCATCTGCGATCACGGGGGAGCGGCCCCCGCCGCCAGATCCGTCTCGTCGCCGAGGACGAGGCCGTGGTCGCCTACCTCGCCGACACCGGCGAGATCGATCGCTTCTCCGCGGCCGTGGTCGTGGACTGCGGTGACACCGGGATGACCATGTACACCGTCGACCCGCAGAACCGGCAGATCACCGCCGTCGAACGCTCGACCGTCATCAGCGGCCGGCGTCTCGACCGCGCCATAGCCGAAGGTCTCACCGCCGACAACCCGGCTCTCGGAGATTCGTCGCGCACCCGTGCCGGGCGCAGCGAGTTGCTCAGCGCCTGCCGGACCGCGAAGGAAGAGATCGCCTACGGCGTTGCGGGATCCGATGGCACCGAGGGTTCGTCGGTGACGCTTCCGGGCGGTTCGGGACGGGTGTCGCTGACCGAATCCCATGTCGCGGGCGCCGTCGAACCGATGGTGCGTGAGGCACGCGAGGTGTTCGACCGCTATGTGGCCGACGTGGCCGCGCGAGGCATCAATCCGGACGCAGTGGTCTTCGTCGGTGGTCTCGCCAATCTGCCCGCGGTCCGGAAGATCACCCAGGGGCATGACTTCGACACGGTGTGCCCGTCCGCCCCGGAACTGGTGGCGGCGACGGGTGCGGCGCTCCTCGCCGGTGAGAGTGGTCCGAGCACCGCGCGACTCGCCTTCATCGGTGGTCGTCGGCAGCGTGAGTGGCTCTCGGCCATGCCGCTCGCGGTCGCGGGAGCGATCATCGCCGCGGCACTGATCACCGTGTACGCGGTCAGCTCCTCGTTCGCCGAACGACAGGTCACCGAGCCGTCGCCGTCGGTCGACAGTGTCCCGGCGGTCGCAACGACGAGCGAGCAGCGATCCGATCCGGTCCCCACGACGTCGGCTCCGGTGACGCGCGTCCCCGACCAGCCCGTCGAGCAGCCCGTCGAGCAGACCTTCGAGCAGCCGACCGTGCCCCAGCAACCGGTTCCGACACCGGACCGGGACGCTCCGGGCTGGGCCACCACAGAGTTGGCGCCGACCCCGCCGTCGACCGGTACGAGCACGCGTACATTGTCGCCGTATCCGTGGCCGACGCTGCCGTTCGCTCCGGGCACGACGCCGCGCATCCCACCGGATCTGTTGCCGAAGGAGCTACTGCCGTCGAGTCCGGCGCCGACTCCTCCTCCGCCCGCTCACTCGGCCACGCCGCGGGCGGAAGCACCTGCCGCTCCGTCGTCGAGCAGCCCGGTACCCGTCCCGCGCTGAGCGCCGAAGAACGGGGACCGGCTCAGGCGTCGCGGCGGGCCAGTTCGACCGTGCGCTTGAGCAGGTCGCTGATGGCGTCGAATTCGGTGAGAAAGCCGTCGTGCCCGGTGTCGGATCGCACGACCTGCAGACCGCCGACGCAGTTGCCCAGCTCTTCGGCGAGCTCGGCCTGTAACCGCAAGGGATACAAACGATCCGAGTCGATCCCGCCGACGATGACGGGGACCGTGCACTCGTTGAGCGCCTTCTTGATGCCGCCGCGGTTGCGGCCGACGTCGTGGTGGTTCAGGACCTCGGTGAGCACGACGTAGCTGCTCGGGTCGAAGCGCTGCATGAGTTTCGACGCCTGGTGCTCGAGGTAGCTCTGCACGGCGTACCGGCCGCCGAGCAGCGGCTGCTCGTCGCCCTGCGGCTCGTTGGCGAAGCGCTCGTCGAGCTCGGGCTCACTGCGGTACGACAGGTGCGCGATCTGACGGGCGATGCCCATCCCGGTCAGCGGTACCTGTCCGGTGCCGTGATAGTTCCCGCCGTTCCAGGCCGGGTCGGACTTGATGGCGGCGATCTGGGTGGTCTGGATGCCGATCTGGTCGGCGGTGGCACGGGCGCCGACGGCCAGCACCAGTGCGCTGCGGACGCGCTCGGGGTATTCGATCGCCCACTCGAGTGCACGGGCTCCGCCCATCGATCCGCCGAGAACTGCTCCGACGCTGCGGATTCCGAGACGGTCGAGGAGAGCGACCTCGGCGCGGACCTGGTCGAGGACGGTGATCTGTGGGAATCGCGAACCCCACGGCCGACCGTCGGAGGCGAGTGACCCGGGACCCGTCGATCCCTTGCAGCCGCCGAGGACGTTGGCCGAGATGACGCACCATTCGTCGGTGTCGATGGCCATGCCCGGACCGATGAGGCCGTCCCACCAGCCGGGCGTCTCGTGCTCGTTGTCGGCGGGACCGGTGACGTGGGAGTCGCCGGTGAGCGCGTGCAGGGTGAGGATCACGTTGTCGCGGGACGGCGACAACGTCCCCCAGCGCTGGAACGCCAGGGTGACGTTGTCGATCCGTTCGCCGCTGTCGAGAGGCAGCGAGCCGATGCTCATGCCGACGAGCTTCCCGTCCGGGACCGATTCCCAGTCGGGCTGATCAGACGCTTGCGCGTTCAGGTCGATACTCACCGACAAAATTGCCTCACCTGTCTCACTTGGCGGCTGCGAAGCCCTGTTCGAGGTCCGCCAGGATGTCGTCGATTCCCTCGATGCCCACGGCCAGGCGAACAAGTCCCGGGGTGACACCCGCGGCGAGCTGCTCCTCGGGGGTCAGCTGGCTGTGGGTGGTCGAGGCCGGATGGATGACCAGCGAGCGGACGTCGCCGATGTTGGCCACGTGGCTGTGCAGGGTCAGCGCGTCCACGAACTTCTTGCCCGCGTCCACACCGCCGGCGATCTCGAAGGAGATGATCGCACCCTGTCCCTTGGGGGCGAGTTCCTGGCCGCGCTGGTACCAGGGCGAGGACTCGAGGCCGGCGTAGGCGACGGACTCGACCTGCGCATGACCCTCGAGGAACTTCGCGACCTTCTGCGCGTTGGCGACGTGACGCTCGATGCGCAGGCTCAGGGTCTCGAGGCCCTGAGCGAGCAGGAAGGCGTTGAACGGGGCGATGGCGGCACCGGTGTCGCGCAGCCACTGGACGCGGGCCTTGAGTGCGTAGGCCGGCGCACCGAGGTCGGCGAAGACCGCACCGTGGTAGCTGGGGTCCGGGGTGGTGAAGCCGGGGAACAGGTCCTTACCGTCGCGCTGCACACGCCAGTCGAAGGTGCCGCCGTCGACGATCACGCCGCCGATCGCGGTGCCGTGTCCGCCGATGTACTTGGTGGCCGAGTGGACGACGACGTCGGCGCCGTGGGCCAGCGGGTTGATCAGGTACGGGGTGGCGACGGTGTTGTCGATGATCAGCGGCACGCCGTTGCGGTGTGCGACCTCGGAGACACCCTTGATGTCGAGGATCTCGTTGTTGGGGTTGGAGATCGACTCACCGAAGAACGCGCGGGTGTTCTCGCGGACGGCGGCCTGCCACGACGCCGGATCCTCGGGATCCTCGACGAAGCTCACCTCGACGCCGAGCTTCGGCAGGGTGTAGTGGAACAGGTTGTAGGTGCCGCCGTACAGGCGCGGGCTGGACACCACGTGACCGCCGGTCTCGACGATGTTGAGGATCGAGTAGGTCTCCGCAGCCTGCCCGGAGGCCACGAGCAGAGCGGCGACGCCGCCCTCGAGGGCGGCGATGCGCTGCTCGACCGCGTCCTGGGTCGGGTTCATGATGCGGGTGTAGATGTTGCCCGGCTCCGCGAGACCGAAGAGGTTCGCCGCGTGCTGCGTGTCGTTGAAGACGTAGGAGGTGGTCTGGTAGATCGGCAGAGCCCGGGCATTCGTGGCCGCGTCGGCGGTCTGGCCGGCGTGGATCTGCTTGGTTTCGAAGCTCCAGTTGTCGGCTGGATTCGTGCCCTCGTTGGCATCAGACATGACGATTGATCACTTTCTACGGTCGGCAGGGCCAATTCGACCCTGTTGGGGTCCGACCTTCGGACCCGCGCTTGCCGGGGCTTCGCTTCTGCGATCCCACAACCCGGTCATCACCCGGAGCACCCCACCGCGGTTGGAGGGTTGCCGATCAGCAAGCCGGGGCTTGGCGCTGATACTCATGACCTGGCGACAAGGATATAACACGGATGTGAGTGACTGAGAACCCTCCCGGTCACGCCGAATCGAACCCCTCACACTGCCTCCGAACCGTGTACTGAGCGTGTGGTCCGACCGGTTGAAATCGGTCAAACGGCACGGTGAATCCCCAGTACAGCGTCGTTAGCGCTTCTCAGCATCATGTCAGGTTCTTCGTCGTCGCCTTAGGGTTCGGGCAACCCCGGCGGGCTTCCGCACTGGCATGGTCCGGGTTCACCGAGGAGAACACCTGATGGCTGCGCTTGCGCACCTCCGCTCTCGACGGATCTCCGTCCTCGTCGCCTCTGCAACCGGTCTCGCGGTGGCCGTCGCCCTGTGTCTTCCCGGTGACGCCCTCGCGGAGGCATCCGATTCCTGCGGAGCGGGCGCGGTCGTGATCGCCGCCGGCACCAACGACCCGGAGGGGCAACACCTGGTCGGGGTCACGCAGCGGTACCGAGGGCTCGGGCCGGACGGGAATCCGGACCCGGACTCCGAGTATGCGGGCGACAACGGATACACGATCATCTACGCCGACTATCCGACGACGCTCTGGCCGCTGGGCGCCACGGGGTACGACTCGAGCGTGGCGCAGGGAAACGCGGCGACCAGATCGGCGATCGCCGGCTACCAGACCCGGTGTTCGGGTAAGCCGGTCGTCGTCGCCGGGTACTCGCAGGGCGCCCGGGTCGCGGGTGATGTCCTGGCCGACATCGGCTCGGGTCCGGTCGAGGTCGTGGCGACCGACGAGAACGGCGACCCACTCCTCGACGAGGACGGCAATCCGATCACCGTCGTCATCGACCCGGACGGGATCAGCGGCGAGTTGTACTCCGACCCGCGGCAGGCCGGCGACAAGACCGGACGCGGCATCGAACTGTCCCTGATCGGCGTGATCCCGGGTCTGACGATGTCCGGTCCGCGCGGGACGACCGGGACCGACGCCGGTTTCGGTGAGCTCGAGGGTCGGGTGGTGTCGGTCTGTATCGAGGGCGACCCCATCTGTGACCTGCCCGATCCCATCTACGACCCGATCGGTGCGATCGACGGGCTCCTCGGTTACCAGGTCAAGCACTTCCTCTACCCGTACGCGATGTACCGGGACCCCGCGTCCCAGTGGGCGACGCGACCGGTCTCATGCAACGACGCGGGGACGGTCTGCATGGTCGGGGCCAAGTCCGCATTCGCCGAGCTGGTCCAGGGCTGGGCATCCGACCTCGGTTACACCGGCGAGATCGGCGACTTCCTGTCCGGCCGTCCGACGGTCGGCCTCCCGCTCGGGATCACCCTGGCGAACCTGCAGCCCGTCGTCCGCCTGGTTCAGGGTGTCCTCCCGCCGCTGCCGCAGCTCGGTTACGGCGCCTACCTTCCCGACCTCTTCGTCTTCGAGGACATCCTGCAGGGCATCGTCAGCCTGTCCCCGGCGCGACTCATGCGCGGTGTGACCGCGCTGGCCGCCAGCGTTCGCAGCATCGTGCTGCTGCCGGTGAACGCCGTGCGGTACTGGGCGGGCGCGATCGTCGGACCGACCGTCACGTCGCAGCCGAACACCTTCACCGTGCGCGCCGACGACGACTCCGAGGTGCCGGTGACTCTCGCCCGAACCTTCGCCGCCGTCGACGACGATCCCGAGATCAGCGGACCGGAGGTCCCGGCGACCGACGGCGGTTCCGGCATCCCGGCCGCCACCGAGGTGGCGAGTAGTCCGTCCGGAGTCGACTCTTCGGCGGATACGGACACCTCGGCGCCTGCGTCGGCCGCCGAACCCGACAACAGCCCGGCCGGCGGTGGCGACGGCACCGACCCGTCCACCAGTGGCGGTGATCCGGGCGTGACGCGGTCGGAGACCGATTCCTCCGACGCTCCGTCGTCGGACGCCGGGACCCCGGGCTCCGATCCCGACGGCGGCTCCGGCAGCGCCGACTCCGGGACCTCGAACCCGGACGGCTCGGACTCGGGCAGTTCCGGCAGCGGCGGGTCGGATTCGAGCAGCGGTGCCGGCAACAGCGATGGCGGATCGGACAGTTCGTCGAGCGGGGACTCGGGCTCCGAGTAGTCCCGGCAGCCTCCGCGAAAACGATCACCCAGCGATCGGGCAGACGGGCCGGGGTCGTCGGCCCCTGTGAAGCAACTCACCGGGTCCGGGGGAATTGTGGTCTCCATGGGCCGGTTGGCATGAGGCGTGCCTGACGCTCCCACGACGACCACCGGTGCGCCGGACGACCTCGTTCCGAACGTGCTCGACGACGCATCGTCGAAGGTGCGGGAGCGTCCCTCGTCGACGATCTCGAGTCGTGCCCGCCGGTTGACGATCCTGGCGCTCGCGCTGGGCGGTTTCGGTATCGGGACCACAGAGTTCGTCGCGATGGGTCTGCTCCCGAACATCGCCGGTTCCCTCGGCGTCTCCGAGCCGACCGCCGGCCACGTCATCTCCGCCTACGCGCTCGGCGTCGTCGTGGGTGCTCCGCTGATCGCGGCGCTCACGGCGCGCATGTCGCGGCGGGTGCTCCTGATCGCGTTGATGGTGGCGTTCACGATCGGCAACCTCGCGACCGTGCTCGCGCCGTCGTACGGACTTCTACTCGTGGCGCGGTTCGTCGCCGGTCTTCCGCATGGTGCGTACTTCGGCGTCGCGGCGCTGGTCGCCGCTCACCTCGCCGGTCCGCGGAATCGGGCCAAGGCGGTCGGGCAGGTGATGCTCGGTCTCTCGGTGGCGAACGTCGTGGGCGTGCCCGCGGCGGCCTGGCTGGGGGAGACGTTCGGGTGGCGCACCGCATTCGCGATCGTCGTCGTCATCGGCATCGCGACCGTCGTGGCGCTGGTCCGTGTGTTGCCGACCCTGTCCGGCATGACGATCACCGACCCGCTGACCGAACTCGGGGCACTCAGACGAACGCAGGTGTGGTTCACCCTGGTGATCGGCGTCGTCGGGTTCGGCGGGATGTTCGCGTTCTACACCTATCTCAACTCGGCCCTGACGTCGGTGACGGGACTGTCGGTCTCCGTCGTGCCCTTTGCCCTGATGCTGTACGGACTGGGCATGGTGACCGGGAACTTCGTCGGCGGCTACGCGGCCGATCGGAGTGTGTCCGTCGCCATCCTGGCCGGCCTGTTCACCAGCGCGGTGACTCTCGCCGCCTTCGCGGTGCTCGCCGAGAATGCCTGGGCGGCACTGATTCTCACCTACTTCGTGGCGCTGACCGGATCGACGATGCTGCCGGCTCTCCAGACGCGGCTGATGGACGTCGCTGCCGACGCGCAGACGCTGGCCGCCGCCCTCAATCATTCGGCGCTCAACGTCGCCAACGCCGCGGGTGCGTTCCTCGGCGGCGTGGTGGTCTCGGCCGGGTGGGGGTTCCTGTCGCCGTCGGCGATCGGCGCGGTGCTCGCCGTCGGCGGAATCGCCGTCGCGGTCGTCGCGATCACGACAGTTCGACGGCGACCCGCCGCGGTCTGAGTGGTCGGCGCCCGGTCAGCCGTTGGTCGGGGGCGTCGCGATGGTCTTCGACAGGTAGAGCGGTTCGCCGAGCTTGTTGATCAGCTCGAGTTGCGTCTCGAGGTAGTCGATGTGCTCCTCCTCGTCGGCGAGGATCTTCTCGAGGAGGTTCGCGCTCGTGATGTCGCCCTTCTCGCGGCACATGGCGATGCCCGGGCGGAGTCGCTCGACGACCTCGACCTCGACGGCCATGTCCGACTCGAACTGTTCCCGGATGGACTGCCCGATTCGGAGCGGCAGCAGTCGCTGGTAGTTGGGCAGTGCGTCGAGGAAGAGGATGCGATCGGTGAGGAGCTCCGCATGGGTCATCTCCTCGATGGACTCCGCGCGGGTCTTCGCAGCGACCTCGGTCAGACCCCAGCTCGCCTGCATCTTCGAGTGGAGGAAGTACTGGTTGATCGCGGTCAACTCACTTGTGAGCTGTTCGTTGAGTAGTGCAATGACCTCGTCGTCGCCACGCATGTTGACAGCCTCCCGTTAGCCGATCGTCTCGTGACGAAGTTAACACGACAAAACGCCCCGCGCGCGTTGTCGCGCGAGGTTGTTTAGGAGTTGTCGAATGTCAGATCATGCGGCGTTCGTCGCCGTTGCCAGCCTTTCGCTCAGGATGCTGTCGAGCTTCTCCAGGCAGGTTCCGCAGCCCTCGCCCGCGCCACACCGATCACTGATGTCGTCGACGGTGTAGGCACCGGCATCGCAGTGCTCATGTACTTCGTCGACGGTGACGGCGCGGCATATGCAAACGAACATCTTCGGACCTAACGTAGTGCCTGGATTAGGTAATGCTTACATATTCTCCCCCGTGAGCACAAGGGTTGCCTTACCTCTATTTCGTCTCAATCGGAGACCCGGAGACCCGGAGACCCGGAGACCCGTCTCGGGAGGTGTGCGGCGCGGCTCGGGCCTGTCGGACCGAATCCGTACTATGTGGCCTCGTGCCACTCTCCATTTCCACGGTCAACGTCAACGGAATCCGCGCGGCGGTCAAACATCGTTCCGAGACCAACCGCGGCTTCCTGCCCTGGTTGGAGGACTCGTCGCTCGACGTCGTGCTGTTGCAGGAGGTACGCGCGAGCGAGGACCTCGCCCGGGACGCCCTGGCTCCCGCGCTTCAGGCGGGCTGGCATCTCACGATGAGTGAGTCGGCGGTCAAGGGGCATGCCGGTGTCGGCGTTCTCACCCGTCGGGCGCCGGACGCCGTCCGGATCGGTTTCGGGAGCGCCGAGTTCGACGAACTCGGTCGCTATCTCGAGGTCGACCTCGACACCGATCTCGGACCGGTGACCGCGGCCAGTCTGTACCTGCCCAAGGGTGCGGCGCTCACCGACGCAGAGAAGGACATCGCCAAATTCGAGGAGAAGGCGCGGTTTCTCGACGAGTTCGGCGACCATCTCGGTCGGCTCGTCCGTCGTCGCCGGCACGTCGTCGTCGGTGGCGACTGGAACATCGCCCATGCCGAGGCCGACATCAAGAACTGGAAGGGCAATCTCAAGAGCCCTGGCTTCCTGCCGCATGAACGCGCGTGGGTGGGCGGGCTCCTCGAGGCCGGCTGGCGTGACGTCTCCCGTGAGCTCCATCCCGGTGAGAGCGGCCCGTACTCGTGGTGGTCGTGGCGTGGCAAGGCCTTCGACAATGACTCCGGCTGGCGGATCGACTATCAGCTGGCCAACCGCTCCCTCGCCGAGCGGGCGGTCAAGACCACCGTCGACCGGGCGGCCGCGTACGACCTGCGGTGGTCGGATCATGCACCGGTCACCGTCGTCTACGAGTGAGGCGGGCACCCGCGTCAAAGGGCTTTGTGGGTCTGCGAAAATGGAGCAATGAGTTCTGACGCCTCCGCATCCGGTGCCGCCCGACCGCGCGTGCTGTCGGGAATCCAGCCGACCAGCGATTCCTTCCACCTCGGCAACTACCTGGGTGCGGTCCGCCAGTGGGTGGCCCTGCAGGACGACTTCGAGGCGTACTACTTCATTCCGGACATGCATGCGATCACGGCGTCGTTCGATCCGAAGACCCTCGCCGATCGCACGCGTCTGTCGGTCGCTCAGTTGCTGGCCGTCGGCGTGGATCCCGAGCGCTCCACGATCTACGTCCAGTCGCACATCCCGGAGATCGCCGAGCTGACCTGGGTGCTGTCGTGCATCACCGGTTTCGGTGAGGCGAGCCGGATGACACAGTTCAAGGACAAATCGGCCAAGCAGGGCGTGGACGCGGCGGGTGTCGGGCTGTTCACCTATCCGATCCTGATGGCGGCGGACATCCTCGCCTTCCAGGTGGATCAGGTGCCGGTGGGCGAGGACCAGCGTCAGCACCTCGAGCTCACGCGCGATCTGGCGCAGCGTTTCAACTCGCGGTTCGGCAAGGTCCTCAAGGTTCCGCAGGCGTACATCGTCAAGGAGTTCGCGAAGATCTACGACCTCCAGAACCCGACCGCCAAGATGAGCAAGTCGGCGGAGTCCGACAAGGGCCTCATCAATCTGCTCGACGAGCCGAAGAAGTCTGCGAAGAAGATCCGTTCGGCGGTGACCGACACGGAGACCGAGATCCGGTTCGACCCCGAGAACAAGCCGGGTGTGAGCAACCTGCTCACCATCCAGTCGGCGTTGAGTGGCACTCCGGTGGACGTCCTCGTCGACAAGTACCAGGGCAAGGGGTACGGCGACCTCAAGGTCGAGACCGCCGACGTCCTCACCGAGTTCGTCACGCCGCTGCGTGGCCGCGTCTCCGAGTACATGGACGATCCCGCACAGCTCGACGCGATTCTCGCTCGTGGCGCCGAACGCGCTCGGTCGGTGGCCTCGGCGACCCTCGAGTCGGTCTATGACAAGGTGGGATTCCTGTCGCCGAGGCGCTGACACAGTCCTGAGTTCGACCTCCTCGGCGATTCGACGAGGAGGCGTGCGGTGAGTTCGGTGGTCGATTCGGGGAAGTCGCTCGTCACCCGTGCGAAGTCGATCTACGAGGACCGGCGTGAGCGCTGGACCTGGCTCGACCACCTCGTGCGGACGGTGGACCGCTACAACGACCGCCGCGGAAATCTCTACGCGGCGAGCATCAGCTTCAACGGCATCCTCGCGCTCGTCCCGATCATCATGGTGGCGTTCGCGGTCGCCGGCTTCGTGCTGGCCCAACAGCCGGAGGTGCTGCAGGAGATCCAGGACGCGGTCGTGGAGAAGATGCCGGGGCAACTCGGCGATCAGGTCTCCGACATCATCACCTCGGCCATCGACTCCCGTACCACGGTGGGTGTGGTCGGCCTGCTCGGCGCGGCGTTCACCGGCATCGGCTGGATCTCCGGGGTCCGTACCGGAATGACCGAGATGTGGGGTGGCCGAGTGCAACGCAACGCGGTCATGTCGAAGGTGTGGGATCTGGTGACCTTCGCCGGACTGGGTGTCGCCTTCGCGGTGACGATGGCCGTGACCGCCCTGGGCAATTCGGGTCTCACCAAGACCGTGCTGGGGTGGGTGGGCCTCGACGACGCGTCGTGGGCGCCGATCCTCGTGCGGGTGGTGTCGACCGTGGTCTCGATCCTCGCCACCTGGGCCTTGTTCACGTTCATCATGGCACGGCTTCCCCTGGTGCAGTTGCCATTCCGCAACACCCTGAAAGCCGGACTGATCACCGCGGTCGCGTTCGAGATCGTCAAGACGGTCGGCGGGCTCTACCTCCAGTCGGTGCTGAGCAGCCCCGCGGGTGTGGCATTCGGCCCGATCCTCGGTGTCATGGTGTTCGCGTACCTCGCGTCGCGCATCGTGCTCTACGCCGCCGCCTGGTGTGCGACCGACCCGGCGAACGAGGAGTTCCAGGTCGAGGAGGACCCCGACGCGGAACTGCATCGGCCGGTGGTCATCTCGCCGACGGTCGAGGTGAGTCCGACGCCGCGTCCGGCGGCGCTGGCGGCCGCGGCGGGGGTCGGCGCGGGTATCAGCGTGCTGATCGGGTGGTTGTCTGGTCGCGCCCGCTGACCGATGGCGAGGGTTTCGCGTCGTGAGTGCCGGCCAGGATTCGGGCGAGACTTCCTCCGGAGGTGAGGCCGCCGAGCGCCATGGCGAACAGATCGTCAGCGAGGCGACGGTTGGCATCGTCGCCCTGGGGCGTGAACCAGTGCTGCATCCAGTTCAGGATGCCGACCAATGACAGGGCCGCGATTCTCGGACCGACCGGGGGATTGAACTCGCCGCGCGCGACTCCGTCGGCGATCAGATCCTCGAGGATGCTCATGTATCTCGCATCCATCTCGGTGAACTTCCCGAACTTGTCGGAGAGGTCGGTGCGTCCGATGTTTCGGAGGTATACGAACGCTGCGGGGTAGTGGTCGCTGAACACGCGTACCTGAATTCGGAAGAGCGCCTGCAGCCGGACGGTTGCTGACTGCTGGTCATCGTTGCGCAGCTGTTCGAGGTCGGCGAGCAGGACCTCGGCCGGACGTTCCACAACCGCGAGTAACAGCTCCTCTTTGCTCTGGACGTAGTTGTAGATGCTGCCCTTGAGGATTCCCACACGTGCGGCGATGTCCTCCAGGGTTGCGCTGTCGTAGCCGCGGCTTCGGAACTCTTCGCCGGCCGCTTCGACGACGTCTGTCCACCGACTCGGACGGGCCATCGTTCCTCCTGTTCCGAATCGGGCGGTGCCGCTTCGCTGTCCGGTGATCGTACGGCTAGCGGGACTACTGGGTTGAACCTGATGTTAGGGCGTAGCGCGCGGGGCACCGCGTCATCCCGCGTGTCAGGAGAGTCGGCGCCCAGGAGACAGGGTCGTCGGGATCGAGCGCCAAGTCGATGAGCCGGTTGATGGCGGCCGGCACTGCGATGGAGGTTTCCAGCCTGGCCAGCGGTGCACCGAGACAATAGTGCAGTCCCGCGCTGAAACCGAGTTGGCGTCCCGGACGGCGCGAGACGTCGAAGGTGTCCGGGTTCTCGAACGCCACCGGGTCGCGGTTGGCGCTGGACAAGAACAGGAAGACCCGTTCGCCGGCACGCATCTGCTTGTCGCGCCACACCATGTCCTCGGTGACAAGTCGCACCACGCTCTTGGCCGGTCCGTCATATCTGAGCAGTTCGTCGACGAGTCCATTGACTCGTGCCGGGTCGGAGGGATCGACCGCACCAAGCTGTTCGGGATGCTTCAGCAGGGCCAGAATCCCGTTACCGATGAGGTTCGTAGTGGTCTCGTGGCCGGCGAACAACAACAGCACACCCGTGGCGATGACCTCGTCGTGGCTGAGCGAGTCGTCATTCTCCCTGGCCGCGATCAGCATCGAGATCAGATCGTCGGACGGAGACTTCTCGTGGTCGGCGACCAGTTCCCCAAGATATGTGGTGAGTTCTTTCATTCCCTGTGCGCCCCGCCGGTGGCGGTCCTCGTCGCCGAGGCTGCCGAAGACGAGTCCACTGATCTGGTCGGACCAGTCCTTGAAACGGCCACGATCCTGGCGGGGCACGCCCAGCATCTCGGCGATCACCGAGGCGGTGAGCGGATAGGCGTAGTCGCTGATGAGATCGATCCGGCTGTCGCCGTGAGCGACCGCCCGATCGAGTAGCTCAGTGGCGATGGTCTCGATCGCCGGCCGCATCCTCGATACCGACCGCGGTGTGAACGCGCGGCTCAAGAGCCGGCGCAGCCGGGTGTGGTCGGGCGGATCCTTGAACACCATCCAGTCGTCTAGGACTCCAAATGCCTCGCGCAACAACGGGTCGGTCCCGGGCCGGCTCAAAACGTTCTCGCGATAGGGAGTAATGCGGTTCGAGGTGAACCGCGGATCCTTGAGCGCATCGGTGACGTCGGCGAACGCCGTGATGAACCACGACCTGTACCGGGTGTTCCAGTGGACCGGGTCGTGCGCACGCAGCGATGCGAAGATCGGGTACGGATCGGCCAGCGCGGTTGGATCGAGCAGGTCGACGTTCGCCACCTCGGTTCCCGACGTGCTCATAAAGCCTCCAAAATTGTCATGGCACAGGCGTTTCCGTCCAGTACGGACACACCTCCACCCATCGTTTCGATCAGGCCCAGTCGCGCCGATTCGACCTGTCTGCTGCCGGCCTGCCCGCGGAGTTGCCACGTGATCTCCGCGATCTGCGCCAAGCCGGTCGCACCCAGCGGATGTCCGCGGGACAACAACCCGCCTGAGGGATTGACCGGCATGTCGCCGCCGAGCGCTGTCCTCCCCGCCACAACCGCGGCGCCACCTTCGCCGGGGGCGGCGATCCCCAAGGCCTCGGTCGTCACGATCTCACCGATGGTGAATGCGTCATGGACCTCGAAGACGTCGATGTCGAAGATGGATTCGACAGCGGCGGAGTCGAGCACGTCCGCGGTGGCGTCGCGAACGATGTCGTGCCCCCAGACGTTCGGCGAAGTCTGGTCCCATACGCGTCCGCTTCGCAGCGCCGTCGCGCGGACGGTGACCTCGCCGGCAGCGCCGGTGGCCGGTGCGAGGATCGCCGCGGCGGCACCGTCGCTGGTCGGGCAGCACTGCAGGAGGGTGAGCGGATCGGCGATCATCCGGGACGCGAGAACCTCTTCGACGGTGAGTCGATCGCGGAACGGCGCTCGCGGATTGCCTTGCGCGTGCTTGCGATTCTTGACCGAGACCGCCGCCAGTTGCTCTCTCGTCACGGCTCCCTCGTGGAGGTAGCGGGCCGCGCTCATCGCGTAGAGCGCCGGCAGGGCCAGCCCGCTGAGGCCTTCGGGATCGGTGAGTTCGGGCACGATCGGACCGGAGAATGCGGTACTCATCTGCTCAACACCCAAGGCGAGGACGCGCCCGAATCGGCCGGTCCGGATTGCCTCGTGCGCTTCGATGAACGCCGTTGTTCCACTCGCACAGGCGTTCTCGACGGTGATGATCGGGACCTCGGTGATGCCCAGGCCACGGAGGACCCGCTGGGCGACACCGGGTGCCCCAAATACTGTCCCGACCCACACCGCGTCGACGGAGTCGGAGTCGGCTTCAGCGAATGCGTCCGCCACTGCCTCGCCCGCCAGGGACAGCAGATCACGTTCGGGTTGTCTTCCGAACAGGGACATGCCGACGCCGTGTACAGCGACCCGGTTCATGAGCGCATCGCCTCGATCCGTGGGTCGCCGTCGGCGGAGAGATCGACGAGGCGCACCCGCGTGCCGATGTTCACGGCGCTCCCGGCGACATGGGCCAGCACTCGTGGACCGTTGTCGAGGTCGACATAGGCAACCGTGTACGGCGGCACGTGATCGCCGATCGCGATGTTGATGGTGGTCTGACTCCACACCACCCCTGTGCCGCAGAAGGTTTCCGGGTGCACCTCGCCCGCACAGCCAGGGCAACGTGGCCACTGGTAGGCGATCGCTCGCTTGCAGCGCGTGCACCGTGAACCGACGACGGTGAAGGTGCCGGCGGCGTCGCGCTCCACGGCAGGGCGTGGATCGACGCCCGGGCGGGGTTGATCGGTTGTGTTCACAGTCACAAGATAAACAGACTCTAGGTTGGTTATCAACCGTGCGAACTCTTACGACTCTGCTGAAATGTGCTGATAGGCAAGAGTTATCCGCGCAACACTTGACAGGCGGTAGTGAGTCAGATCACTATTGGCTCGGCAATAAACCAATATGTGTCTGGTCAACGATCGGGCTCAGCCATACAGGGAGGTCACACATGAGGTTTGGTCTGTTCGCGATGCCAGAACATCCGCCCATCGAGAACTGGTCGTTGTCCTACGACCGGGACATCGATGAGATCGTTCTCGCGGAGAAGCTGGGCTTCAGCGAGTTCTGGATCGGCGAGCACCATACCGGCGGCTATGAGAACGTTCCGATGCCCGAACTGTTGCTGGCGAAGGCCTCGGCTCTCACCAGCAGAATCCGACTCGGTACTGGCGTGGTGAACCTCCCTTACCAGGATCCGTTCCAGGTCGCCGAACGTCTGGCATTCCTCGATCACCTGACCCATGGTCGGTTGGAGTACGGGTTCGGCGGCGGCGGGTTGCCCACCGACCAGGCTCTGTTCCAGCTCGAACGTTCCGAAGCAGCTCCCCGTACCTCCGAGGCTCTCGAGATCATCTGGCAGCTTCTCACCTCCGACGAACCGGTCAGCTACGAAGGCGTGTACTGGAAGTACGAGAATCGTCAGCTGCAGGTCGGTCCGTATCAGGAGGTCCCGCCGTTCGCCATAGCCGGCCTGACCGGAACGCACAACTACGCCCGGTGCGGTGCCAAAGGCTGGAAGGCTCTCAGCGTGTACTTCGCGCCGAGTGACAACAACGGATATCCGAATGCCCCCGACCTCGCGGCGCACGCGGCGGCGCTGACCTCGGCGGCGGAGGAAAACGGCCTCGACCCCGACGTCGCGCGCCAGAATTGGCGAATCACCCGCGAGGTCTACGTGTCCGACAGCAAGGATCAAGCGATGAAGGAGATTCGTGCCGGGGTGCATCGGTCCTATGAGTACCTGCTGGGCCTGGGTCTCGGTGCGCTGATGAAGAAGGGCGAGGGGATGGACGACGCTGAGCTCACCTTCGAGTGGATGGTCGAGGAGATCCCGTGGATCATCGGCAGTCCCGAGGACTGCACACGCCAGATCCGCGAGCTTGAAGAGGTCACCGGTGGGTTCGGGACATTCCTGATCAACAGCCGCGACTGGGTCACCACCGACAAGTGGAATCGCTCGCTCGAGCTCTTTGCGCGGTACGTCACACCGCAGTTCACCCCCCGCGAGAACATGGCTCGCCGCAACAAGCTCGCGCGCGTCGCACTGGGGGTCTGAGTCGGTGTCCCGCGAACACGACGACGACTTCGCCGGCCGGACCGCCCTCGTCACCGGGGGCGGTAGCGGAATCGGTAAGGCCATCACCGCGGCCTTGCTCGACGCAGGGGCCAACGTGGTGGTGTTGGAGAAGAGCAAGGAGAACGCCGAGGAGACCGCTGCCGATCTCGGCAACTCCGACCGGGTGGCCTGGCACGTGGGCTCGGTGGCGGTGAAGTCAGATGTTCGTGAGGCATTCCAGCTGGCGCAGAACACCTTCGGGACGGTCCATCACCTCGTCAACAATGCTGGGACGGCATCCCTGTCGCTCATCCGGGACTGCACTGAAGAGGACTGGGACCTCATCGTCGATACCCTTCTCAAGGGCACGTTCCTGTGTACTCAGGCTTTCGCGCAGCAGGCCATCGATGCCGGCGAGAAGGGGTCGATTGTCAACATCTCGTCGCTGAACGCTGTGGCCGCCACCGACGGCCTCGGCCATTACTGCGCCGCGAAGGCCGGAGTCATGCAGTTCACCAAGGTGAGTGCCGGTGAACTGGGACGGTACGGCATACGCGTGAACTCGATCGGCCCAGGCACGGTCGACACCCCGCTCGGCGCGGGTTTCACCGTCGGCCAGATCGGGCAGGAGTTCCTCGATCGAACCTTGATCGCCCCGGCCCGTCACCAGCACGCCACGGACATCGCCGATGTTGCCATGTTCCTCATGTCGGCGCGCGCCGCGCGCATCACCGGTCACTTCATCCCCGTCGACGGCGGCCAGCACGTACGCGGTCTGCATTCGTACTGGGATGTGGCCGAGACACAGGGTCTGGTCAGCCGACCCGCCTGAATTCACCTCCGTCAGTCAAGGACAGACATCGATGACCCCTTCACAAGCGCTTGCCGCCACTGCCGCCGACGGTGAGTCCACTTCCTCACCGGCAACACGACGGTACTGGGACGAGGCACGCGAAACCCGTGACCCCGAGGAACGGGATCGGCGGATTCTCGAACAGATACAGCTCCAGCTCCGCTACGTCTACGATCAGCTGCCGTTCTACCGGCGCCTCTACGACGAGCACGGGTTTCGGCCCGAACACGTGACCTCGCTCGCGGACTTCACGGCGAAAGTGCCGATCATCACCAAGAAGATGCTCGTCGCCGATCAGCGAGAGCATCCGCCGTTCGGTTCGTACACGAGGGATTTCGGCGTCGATGGCATTGCGCGGATCCACGGGTCGTCGGGAACGTCGGGAACGCCGACCATGTATGCAGTGTCCCGCGGTGACTGGGACCGGGCCGCCGACGTGCACGCCATGGCGCAGTGGTGTGCCGGCGTGCGCCCCGGCGACATCGTGCAGATCGGATTCCCGTTCGGTTTGTTCTTCGGCGGATGGGGAGTCTTGCAGGGCGTGGAACGCATTGGTGCCACGGTCTTTCCACTGGGAGTGACCGATTCCGAGAAGCACATAGAAATGATCGGCACACTTGGATCGACGGTGTTCAGCGCGACCCCGTCGTATTGCATCCACTTGCTGTCCGTGGCAGAGCGCATGGGTGTTGATCTCCGCGCCAGTTCGGTGCGGCACGTGCTGGTGGGCGGGGAGCCCGGTGGCAGTCTGCCTGGAACACGGCGCATCATCGAGGAGGGTTGGGGCGCAACGGTAGCCGACGCCGGCTCGACCTCTGAGATGTACCCGTTCCAGACCAGCGTCGGATGCGAGGCCGGTACCGGCACCCACCTGTTCACCGATGAGGTCTACACCGAGGTCGTCGATCGAGACGACCACAACATGGCGATCCCGGTCGGTGACCGCGGGGCCGTGGTCTACACGCACCTGTGGCGGGAATCCCAACCGATGATCCGTTTCGCGCCCGGAGACGAGACCTATCTCGACGACACTCCGTGCGTCTGCGGCCGGACCTACCCGCGAATGCCCGAGGGTGTACTCGGACGCCTCGACGACATGCTCGTCATCAGGGGGGCAAACATCTACCCCAGCGCGGTCGAGACGGCATTGCGTCAGATCGCCGAACTCGGCCCCGAATTCCGGATTCATGTCTGTACCGAAGGGGCGCTGGACGAGATCGCGGTTCACGCCGAGATCTCGGCCACCACACACGAGGCGTGGCACGCTCTGGACGACCGCCGACGTGCCGATGCCCGAGCTGAGCTCGTCGGGCGCACCGAGGCAGTGCTCAAGCAACGGTTGGGAATCCGGATTCCGTTCGAGGTGCTCACGCCGGGCACTCTGGAGCCGACCACATTCAAGGCACGCCGTGTCATCGACGCACGAGGTGTACGCCGGTGACCGTGGACGGTCTCCGAGCTTGCCACTCCTCGGGGGCCCGGGGACCCCTTTCGATCCGGCCTGGTGATGACGAATGACCCAGGCTCACGCGATGACGGGGTCGGCAGCAGGCACAGCGGATGACCCGCAGTGGATCCCGGTGGTCGTCGGCGACGTCCGCCTCGAGGGCGTCGACGTGGTGAGTCTGTGGTTCCACGCCGATGACGGGTCCGCGCTGCCGGACTTCTCGCCCGGCGCGCACATTGATCTCGACCTCGGGGACGACGTGATCCGGCAGTACTCGCTATGCGGACTGCGTGGTGAGCCGTCATGGCGAGTTGCAGTGCTGCGCGAACGCGAGAGCCGCGGCGGGTCCGAACGCGCCCATAATCTATCTCGCGGCGACCGCGCCCGGGTTCGCGGACCGCGCAACCAATTTCGGCTCGAGGCCGCCGAAGAGTACCTGTTCGTGGCAGGGGGAATCGGGGTGACGCCGATCCTGCCGATGCTCCGCCACGCCGAAGAGCGGGGTATTCCGTGGTCCCTCCACTATGGCGGGCGCACACGGGAATCGATGGCATTTGCCGACGAGCTCGCTGGCCACGGCGGCGAAGTGCATCTGTACCCCCAGGACGAGGTCGGTTTGATAGACCTGCCGCGGATCCTCGGTGAACCGCGAGATGGTGTCGGCGTGTACTGCTGCGGGCCCGAGGGGCTTCTGGCGGCGATCGAATCCGCGATGGCCTGCTGGCCGCGCGGGTCCCTGCACACCGAGCGTTTCAGCCCGGCCGAGTCATTGGGGCCGCGCGTTGGTGACACTCCGTTCGAGGTCGTATGCCGCATGTCCGGAGTGACAGTAACCGTCGGGCACGACGAGACGATCCTCGACGCCGTCGAGCGGACCGGCGGGGTGATCGTCTCCTCGTCGTGTCGTGAGGGAACCTGCGGGACCTGCGAAGCCCCCGTACTCGACGGGGTACCTGACCACCGGGATTCCGTGCTCACCGACGACGAACGCGAAGCCGGCGACGTGATATTGACCTGCGTATCCCGGGCCTGCACGGCGCGCCTGGTACTCGACCTGTGAGGAGCTCGAGATGAGAGAAGCCATGACAGAACCGACTGGTCTCGGTCCGAGCCGCCTCCGAGAAGTGTTCGGGGCCTTTCCCTCCGGTGTCGTCGCGTTGTGCGCCATGCGAAACGGGCGGCCGGTGGGGATGGCGGCGAGTACGTTCACATCGGTGTCGCTCGACCCGCCTCTGGTGTCGGTGTGCGTCCAACGGTCGTCGCAGACGTGGCCGAGCCTGCGTGAGTCAGCGCGACTCGGGGTCACGATTCTCGCCGAACAACACGGTGCAGTCTGTCGGACGCTCTCGATGAAACAGGGTGACCGCTTCACCGGCGTCGACTGGGACTCCCTTGACGACGGAAGCATCGTCCTGCGGGACGCAAGCGGCTGGCTGACGACGTCCGTGTACGCCGAGGTGGACGCGGGCGATCACCTGCTCGTGCTGTTACGGGTGCATACCCTCGACGCGGATCCGGCCAGCGCGCCGCTGGTTCTCCACCGCAGTGGCTTCCATCGATTGGCGCCCGCATCGGACGGGGTCATGTCATGACGGCGGTGATGCCTGACCGTACGTCGGTGTCGAAAGCAGCGGCGGCGATCCGCGAGGGCTGCGCGGTGGTCGTCATCGACGACACCACTCCGGTAGAACACAGCGCGCTTGTCCTGGCCGCTGAACACGCGACCACGAAGCTGATCGCCTTCGTGATCCGACACACCGGCGGATTCGTGTGCGTGGCACTCGGTGAGACCGACTGCGAACGACTCGGATTGCCTCAGACAGCTCCCTCGAGCGCGACACGGTGTCGTAGGCAGAGGGTGACAGTCGATGCGAAGGACAATGGCACCGGCATCTCGGCCGCCGCCCGAGCACGCACACTGCGTGCGCTGGCGGATCCAGGATCGACCACCACAGACTTCACCCGACCAGGGCACGTGGTTCCGGTTGGCATACCTCTCCGCGGCCCCGATGAGGGTGTTGACGGTGCTGATTTCGCCGAGGCGTCGATCGCAATCGCCGAGCTCGCCGGCTGCAGTCCCGTCGGCGCCTACGCAGTACTCGAGAGCGTCGAACACCCGACGGAGGTAGCTGATGCGGCGGAGTCCGAGCGCTTCGCCCGACGGTACGGGCTGAATGCGGTCCGACTGTCGGACTGCCTCTCGTGGCCGTTGTCGACATTGCGATGACTGCGGACAGCTGAGCGGTTGGCACTCGATCGATATGGAAGAAAGGTAAATCATGAGGATCGTCGTGTTCCCGGCCGAGACTCGCATGATGGTTTCCGAGCCCGACGATATGCGGAGGTTCCACGTCGAGGTACATGGAGAGTGGACCCAGGAAGGGATCACTCGAGCGCTGGGACAACTCGGTCGCGCCGAAAGCACGCAGCACGCGTGGATCTCCATCGAAGAATTGATTCGTGTCTCCGGGCGGGAACACGACGAGGCGTGGAGGACGTCATTCGGCGGGATGGTCGCGTTCGCGACGTCGAAGGGATGGACCGATCCCGACGGCAAAGTCCTGCGCGCGCACATCGTCTCGGCGGAGTAGTGGCATCCCCGCGACTAGCTCACCGCCTGCCGAACAACCGCAGCCCGATCAGCAGCAAGACCACGGCGGCGAGCGCCGCGACGAGACCGATGAGGACGCGCACCGACATCGGGGAGGCGGTGTCGGAACCCGAACTCGCGAGGTGGGAATCCGGGGACGAGGCGGCGCGCGGCGCAGTGGATTCCGCCGCTTCACGAGTGGAGTCGACGAGACGTCCGACGGTGATCTCGGGACCTGCACGGAAGCCGTATTCGAACATCGCCCGCGCTTGATCCCAGTACATGTCGCCCTCGACCGACAATCCGTACATCTGCACGAGGAGGATGCGGTGGCCGTCGCGTTCGGCCACGCCGACGAAGGTCTTGCGCGCGTCGTCGGTGTAGCCGGTCTTCCCGCCGAGCATGCCCGGATAGCCGTCCACGAGAAGCCGATTGCTGCTGTACATGTCGTAGGCCGGATGGTCCTTGTCGCCGGGTACGTCTGGTCGGCGCGGATAGCCGGGGAATCGGAAGGTGGGCTTCGCGATGAGCTCCCGAAAGGTCTCCTGCGCCATGGCTGCTCGGAAGATCAGTGCGAGATCGTAAGGCGAGGAGGACATCCCGGCGGCATCGAGACCCGATGGGCTCGCCGCGCGCGTGTCGGCGGCGCCCAGCTCGCGGGCGCGTTCGTTCATCTTCTCGAGCGTGGTCTCCACGCCACCGAGTTCGCGGGCGAGGGCGTTGGCGCAGTCGTTGCCCGACACCATGAGCAGGCCGGTGAGCAGGTCGCGGACGGTGTAGTGACCGCCCGGTCCCATCCCGCACGAGTCGCCCTCGGTGCTCCAGTCCTCCGCGGTCGGGATGACCGTCGCGTCGAGGTCGAGTTCGTCGAGGGCGATGAGTGCGAGCAGCACCTTGATCGTCGACGCGGGCCGGTACCGCCCGTGGGGGTCCTTGGCCGCGATGACGCGGCCGGAGTCGAGGTCGGCGATCAGCCACCCGGCCGAGGTCAGCCGTGGCGGAACGGGACCAGCCGCCGGGTCGGCGACGACGCCGCAGTACGAGAGATCCTCACCCCCGATCGCGGGTGTCGGGACGGGCAGCGAGGACGGGGTCGTCGAACCCGGTGCGACCGCCTCGGATTCGTCGACGGGCGGCGGCGTGCCGATCTTGTGCGGACAGTGATCGGTGACCGGAGTGCTGAAGGCGGGCGGGGTGCCGGTGGGGAGCGGGACGGCCCCGGCCGGTCCGACGCCGACCGGCCCGGCGGACATGCACAGAAGCATCCCGAGAACAGCGGCGACGAGTGCCGATGCGGTCCGGCGAGTCCACCCCGAGGTCACCGATCGCACGTTACCAGCGGAACCACGCGGTCTCCGGACGTGCGAACGCGTCGTGTCCGACGTTCGGCCATGCGGACTACAGCAGCGAATACGCCTCGCCGAGGACCGACCGCAGGATCTGCTCGATCTCGTCGAACTCGGCCTGTCCCGCGATCAGCGGTGGCGCGAGCTGCACGACGGGATCGCCGCGATCGTCGGCGCGGCAGTAGAGCCCGGCGTCGAACAGTGCCGTGGAGAGGAAGCCCCGGAGGATGCGTTCGGATTCGGCCGCTGTGAAGGTCTCCTTGGTGGCCTTGTCCTTCACGAGTTCGATCCCGTAGAAGAAGCCCTCGCCGCGCACGTCGCCGACGATCGGCAGGTCGTACAGCTTCTCGAGGGTCGCGCGGAACGCCGGGGCCTGGGTCTTGACGTGGTCGTTGAGGGCTTCACGCTCGAAGATGTCGAGGTTGGCCAGTGCGACCGCCGCCGACACCGGGTGCCCGCCGAAGGTGTAGCCGTGCGCGAAGGTCGTGGTGCCGTCGCGGAACGGTTCGAAGAGCCGGTCGCTGGCGATCATCGCGCCGATGGGGGAGTAGCCCGACGTCATGCCCTTGGCGCAGGTGATGATGTCGGGGACGTAGCCGAAGTCCTCGCAGGCGAACATCGAACCGATGCGACCGAATGCGCAGATCACCTCGTCAGAGACGAGCAGGACGTCGTATTCGTCGCAGATCTCGCGCACCCGCTCGAAGTAGCCCGGTGGCGGTGGGAAGCATCCGCCGGCGTTCTGGACCGGTTCGAGGAAGACGGCCGCCACCGTGTCGGGACCCTCGAATTCGATCGCCTCGGCGATGCGGTCGGCGGCCCAGCGGCCGAATTTCCTCGCGTCATCGGACAGGTGGTCGTCCGCCCGGTAGATGTTGGTGTTCGGCACCCGGAACGCACCGGGCGTCAACGGCTCGAAGGCCTCCTTGAGCGCCGGCACGCCGGTGATCGCGAGTGCGCCCTGCGGGGTGCCGTGGTAGGCGACCGCACGCGAGATCACCTTGTGCTTACCGGGTTTGCCGACCAGCTTGAAGTATTGCTTCGCCAGTTTCCAGGCACTCTCGACGGCCTCGCCGCCACCGGTGGTGAAGAAGACGCGATTGAGATCGCCCGGGGCGTAGGCGGCGAGCCGCTCGGCGAGCTCGATGGCCGGCGGTGTCGCGTACGACCACAGCGGGAAGAAGGCGAGCTCCTTGGCCTGCCGGGCTGCGGCCTCGGCGAGTTCGACGCGTCCGTGACCCACCTGCACGACGAAGAGTCCCGCCAGGCCGTCGAGGTAGCTGCGGCCCCGATCGTCGAAGATGCGGACGCCCTCCCCGCGGGTGATCACCGGAGGGGTGATGGCGTCGCCGTGCCGGGCGAAGTGTCCCCAGAGATGAGCTGCACTGCGGGCGCCGAGCGACTGAGCGGAGTTCGGGGGCGTAGAGGGGGCGGTCACTGTCATCGGGTTCCCCAGTTGTATTGCTGTTTCACGAGTTTCAGGTAGACGAGGGTCTCGGTACCGACGACCTCCGGGTGCACCCGTACCTTCTTGTTGAGGATCTCGAGCAGATGGTCGTCGTCCTCGGAGACGACCTCGATCAGGATGTCGAAGGACCCCGCGGTCAGCAGCACGTAGTCGATCTCGGGGTGTTCCGCGAGCCGTTCGGCGAGCGCCTGGGTGTCGCCGACGCAACGGATGCCGATCATCGCCTGGCGTGCGAATCCGAGTTTGAGAGGGTCGGTGACGGCGACGATCTGCATGAGACCGCTGTCGCTGAGCTTCTGCACACGGTTGCGCACGGCGGCTTCGGAGAGTCCGACCGCCTTGCCGATGGAGGCGTAACTGCTCCGACCATCGGCCTGGAGGAGCTCGATGATCTTCTTCGCGGTTGCGTCCAGCTGTGTGGATACAGGGTCAGCCACCCCACGATCGTGACGGATTTAGTGGTGGATCGCAACATCGACGACGGAAACCGTACTGAAGTCCGGTTTCGGCGCGTGAATCCGCAACGGCACCGGTAGGATCTGGGGGTATGTCCTCACCAACCAGCATCCCGTCCGGCTGGATCAACGGTAAGCCACATCACTCGGCCGGTGCCGATCACATCGTGGTCAATCCTGCCACGGATCGGCCGGTTGCGACTGTGAAACTCGCAGGTCGCGGCGATGTTGATGCCGCGATCGCGAGTGCCCGCGCCGCGCAGCCGGCCTGGGGACGTGCCACCCCGGCCGAACGGGCGGGTGTCCTGCTCGCGTTGGCCAGAGCGCTGGCGGCGCAGTCCGAGGTGTTGGTCGCCGAAGAGGTCGCGCACACCGGCAAGCCGATCCGGCTCGCGACCGAGTTCGACGTCCCCGGATCGATCGACAACATCGAGTTCTTCGCCGGTGTCGCACGCAATCTCGAGGGCAAGGCGAGTGCGGAGTACTCGGGCGACCACACTTCGTCGATCCGCCGTGAACCCGCCGGCGTCGTCGGCACCATCACGCCCTGGAACTACCCGCTGCAGATGGCGGTGTGGAAGGTCATCCCGGCACTCGCCGCCGGTTGCGCGGTGGTCCTGAAGCCGGCCGAGATCACGCCGCTGACGACGCTGACGATGGCCCGCGTCGCCACCGAGGCCGGATTGCCCGACGGCGTTCTCAACATCGTCGTCGGCACCGGTCCGGATGCCGGCGCCCACCTGGCCGGACATCCCGGCGTCGACATGGTGACCTTCACCGGTTCGAGCGCGGTCGGCCGGCAGGTGATGGCGCAGGCCGCCACCACCGGGGCACGGGTCCAGCTCGAACTCGGCGGCAAGGCGCCGTTCGTCGTCTTCGACGACGCCGACCTGCAGGCAGCGATCCACGGTGCGGTCGCGGCCTCGATCATCAACGGCGGACAGGACTGCACCGCGGCGACCCGGGCGATCGTCGCCCCCACGCTCTACGACGAATTCGTCGACGGCGTCGCGGACCTCATGTCGCGCGTCGTCATCGGCGATCCGACCGACCCCGCCACCGATCTGGGCTCCCTCATCTCGCGACGGCACCGCGAGAAGGTGGCCGGGATGGTGGAGCGTGCCCGGGCAGCCGGGGCCCGGGTGGTCACCGGCGGCACGGTGCCCGACGGCCGGGGCGCCTTCTACCCGCCCACGCTCGTCGCCGATGTCACGGAGGACTCGGAGATCTACCGCGAGGAGGTGTTCGGACCGGTGCTCACGGTCAGCCACTTCGCCGGCGACGACGACGCGATCCGTCGCGCCAACGACACCCCGTACGGCCTCGCCGCGTCGGCGTGGACGCGCGACGTCTATCGCGCACAGCGGGCGTCGCGCGAGATCCACGCCGGTTGTGTCTGGATCAACGATCACATCCCGATCATCAGCGAGATGCCGCACGGCGGGTACGGCGCCTCCGGCTTCGGCAAGGACATGTCAACCTACTCCCTCGACGAGTACCTGCTGATCAAGCACGTCATGAGCGACATCCACGGCGTCGCCGAAAAGGAATGGCACCGAACGGTCTTCGCCCCGGAAGGTCGGTCGGTGTGACGACCGGAACGTGGGCCCGCGAGCCGACCTCCCGGGGCGTCAAGATGGTCGCGCAGGCCGCGGCCCGTCCCTACTGGCTCGATCGGGATCTCCGTCCGGAACCGCGGCCCCGACTCGTCGGTGAGGTCACCGCCGACCTGCTGGTGATCGGCGGTGGCCTCACCGGGCTGTGGACCGCGGTCCAAGCGGCCGAACGGGATCCGTCTCGGACGATCGTGCTCGTCGAACGCGACCGGATCGCCGAACACGCGTCCGGACGCAACGGCGGCTTCTGCGCCGCCAGCCTCACGCACGGGCTCGGCAACGGTCTGCAGCGTTTCCGCGACGAGATGCCGACGCTGCTGCGCATGGGGCGCGAAACACTCGACGCCATCGAGGGCACGCTGGCCCGCCTGGGCATCGACGCCGACGTCGAGCGCACCGGAGAACTCGACCTCGCCACCACCGGATGGCAGTACGACGCACTGGCCGAGACCGCGGCCGCGGGCCGAGCGCTCGGCGAGGAGCTCGTGCTGCTCGACGCGTCCGCGGCGCGGGAACGCGTCGACTCGCCCATGGTCCGGGGCGTCCTCTACGACCCCGAGGTGATGCTCATCGATCCGGCAAAACTCGCGTTCGGTCTCGCCGACGCCGCGGAACGGCTCGGGGTACGGATCCACGAGGAGACCGAGGTACTGGGACTGTCCAGCGGTTCGTCGGGCCATGGTTCGTCGGGCAAGGTTTGCGCCCGAACGGGATACGGACGGGCGCGCGCAAGCCGGGTCGTGGTCGCGACGTCGGCGAGCAGGTCGCTGGTCCGCAGGCTGCGTCTCTACACCGTCCCCGTGTGGGATTACGCGCTGATGACCGAACCGCTGTCCGACGACCAGCTGGCCTCGCTCGGCTGGTCCGGGCGCGAGGGACTCGCCGACAGCGGTCCACGCTTCCACTACTTCCGGCTCACCGCGGACAACCGGCTGCTGTTCGGCGGCTGGGATGCGCCGTATCACTTCGGTTCCGACGACGATCCGCGTCGCGCGCATCACCCGGGTGAGTGGGCGCTGCTCGGCGAGCACCTGCTGCAGATGTTCCCGCAACTCGAGGGGATCACCGCGACGCACACGTGGGGCGGGGTGATCGACACCTGCTCGAGGTTCTGCGCCTTCTGGGACACCTCCCACGACGGGCACGTGGTGACGGCGGTGGGTTTCACCGGTCTCGGCGTCGGTGCCTCGCATTTCGCGGCCGCGACCGCACTCGACCTCGTCGACGGTCGGCAGACCGAACGGACCGCCCTGGAGATGGTGCGCCGCAAGCCGTTACCGTTCCCACCGGAGCCGGTTCGGTGGGCCGGCATCACCGTCACCCGGCATCAGATCGCGCGCAGCGAACGCCGGAACGGCCGTCGGGGTGCGTGGCTCACGCTGCTGGACAAGGTCGGCTTGGGTTTCGACAGCTGACCCGTTCCTGCTCGGCAGGTCTGGTTCTCAGCTGTTCTTGGGGACCACGATGACCGGTGCCGTCGTCCACCGGAGGATGCGTGAGGCGGTGCTGCCGAGAAAGACCCGGTTGGACGATCCCAGGTGTCCGGAACCGACGGCGACGATGTCGTTGGCGTCCCACGGCAGGTTGGCGAGTGCTTCGTCGAGAGTGGCGCCGTCGGCGACGAGGACATCGACGGCGAGTTCGGCGTTCACCTCGGCGCGGGTCTTGTCGAGAAGTTCACGCGCGACGGCGATCTGCGCGGTCCGCGCGTCACGCGACGAGTCGTCGTCGAAGGGGGACTCGAGGGAGACCAGGGACAGCAGCCGGAGGTCGAGTTTGGCGCGTTCGGCGAGTTTCTCGGCGAACGGGAGCGGATTGTCGGTGCCGGGCTTCACCGGCACAGCGACGGTCACCGTGTCGAGGACCGCATCGACCCGGTCGGCATATCCGCGTGGTGCCAGGGCGACCGGAACCGGCGACGAGTGGACGAGTTCGTTGCTGACGGTGCCGAGGGTGTGGCGACGCAGCAGACCGTCGCCGGTGCCGCCGACGACGATCATGCTGGCCTGCGTCGCGAGCGCGTGCGATGCGAGCCCGCCGGCGAAGGAGTCGTCGACCGTGACGACGGTGCGATGGGGGAACCCCGCGGGGATGAGTGCAGCCCCCTCGCGGAGCCATTCGGCGGCCTGCGCCTCGATGCGCTGCTGATACTGGGCGAGACCGGGCCGGCCGTCGTAGGGGACCGGCCGTACCACGCACACCAGGTCGATCGTCGCCCCGGTGACGCGTGCGAGCGCCACGGCCAGGACGACACCGTCGGCGCCGGAAGGCGTCGCGAGGTATCCGACCGTGAGCCGCGGAGTGGTCGGGGGTCTGGTCTCCTCGTCGGGGGTCTCCGACTCGGGCCGGGGCACGGTCGCGTCAGTGGACATCGGGAACCTTCACCTCGGTGGTCGCGGTCAGTGTCCTGCCCCGGAAGAAGTCACTGTTGTGGGCGATGCAGGCCAGCATCAGGGGGATGCCGAGGACCAGCATGCCCACGCCGAGCACGAAGACACCTCCGATACCGCCGACCGAGGTGGCGCCGTAGTCCGGCGAGATCATGTCGATCGCCGAACGGATGAAGGCCGCCGCCATCGCGACTCCGCCGAGGAGTGGGAGAAGGCCGCGCAGGAAGAAGTTCCGGGCGGAGCCGAACAGGGTCGACCGGAAGTACCAGACGCAGGCAAAGGCGGTGATCCCGTAGTAGAACGCCACCGCCAGTCCGAGGGAGGAGATGGAGTCGGCGAGCGTGTCCTGGCTGAGCAATGACAGGACCAGGTAGAAGGTGAGCGCCGCGGCGCCCATCGCGGCGGTACCGAAGGCCGGCGTCATGTAGCGCGGATGGATGGAGGCGAACCTGTCGGGGAGCGCCTTGTAGACGGCCATCGAAAGGCTGCTCCGTGCGGTGGGCAGGATTGTGGACTGGGTCGAGGACAATGCGGAGACGCAGACGGTCAACAGCAGTGCCGAGGACATGACCGCACCCGCCACCGGATCGCCGAGGATGGTCAGCACGTCCTCGGCGTTCGCCTCGTTCCCCAGTCCGATCCCGGTGTCGCCGAAGCCGGCGAACGACTGGACGGCGTAGGCGACGAGCACGTAGGTCGCGACCAGGATCAGACAGGTGAGCACGGCGGCGCGTCCCGGGGTCTTGTCGGGGTCCTTGGTCTCCTCGCTGATGGCGAGGCACGCATCCCATCCCCAGTAGATGAAGATGCACAGGATCACCGCCGCCGCGATCTGCGACTGATCGAGGCCGTCCGGCCACAACCACGACAACTCGGGGTCGATCGCTTGCGCTCCGGCCCGGCCCGTGCCCGCTTTGACCAGGGCGATCACGCTCGCGACGATGAGCACCGCGAACTGGATGAACATCAGGATCGCCTGCATGCGTTCGCTGATCACGATGCCGCGGATGCTGATCCAGGTCATCCCGATGATGAAGACACTCCCGAGCAGGATCTTCGCGATCGAGCTGTCGGCCAGACCGTCCAGGCCGAGGAACCGGAACAGGTACAGCGCGGCGATCTCGGAGACATTGGCGAGCACGATGATCGCCGAAACCGCGAGACCCCAGCCGCCGATCCAGCCGATCCATGGACCGAAAGCCTTTGTGCCCCAAGTGAAGGTGGTGCCGCAGTCGGGGGTGTCGCGGGACAGCTCGCGATAGGCGAAGGCCACGAGCAGCATCGGGATGAACGCGAGGACGAACATCGCCGGTGCCTTGTCGCGAACGTTGTCGACCACGTAGCCGAGGGTGGCGGCAAGGCTGTAAGCCGGTGCGACAGCGGACAAGCCGATGATGACGTTTCCCATCAGCCCGATCGATCCGGCCCGAAGTCCCTTGCTTCCCGGGTTCTCGATGATGCCGGACGTGCCCGCGTCGGCTCCGACCGATCCGGCCTCGATGCGCTCCGACATGCCCGTTCTCCGCTCACGTATCCATGACGAGAGCCAGCGTACGATTCTCCGTTCCGGTTCCTCTCGGTAAGTTCGAAACCCGGCTCAATTGCGTGGTCGGCACCTGCTCGTCGGGTGCGGTCCGCGTACCGTGTCGTCGGCCACGAGAACGGCGTCGACCCGGATCTCACATCTGGAAAAGGTTCCGCTGGATTGGAATAGCGCATCGAGTGGTTCGCGCGGCGAAGGTCTCGTGTACACCAGGGTCGCCGACCACAGCTTCGTCCGGCCGTCCTGATGTGCGAGCGGGACGTCGGTTTGCGTTCGCAGCCGGCCGTCGGCGTCGAACCACACGGCGGCACCGTTGAGTTGCCGGTCGGAGGTGAAGGTGATCGTGATCCGGTGGGTGTCCGGCTCGTCCGGAGGCGACGCCGTTGCGGGTGAGAAGACCGCCAGGCACAGCGCTGTGCTGACCAGGACGGTGAGTAGAAGGCGGAAGTACAGGACTCGGACCACGTCGGCGCTCCGTTCGGCGGGCTGGTTGGGTTCTCGTTGGACGCAGCCGAACGCCGGGCGGTTCCACGGTTCACCGAACGAGTGTCAGCTCCATCGCCGCGGTCTGCCGAAAATCCGTTGTGGCGCTGAGCAATCGGTTGATCGCCAGGCGGCCCTGCAGGCGGGCCAGGGCGGCACCGACGCACAGATGGAGTCCTTTGCCGAATGCCAGGTGCGAGCCGTGTCCCGACCGGGCGGTAGTACGGTCGAGGTCGAAGGTCGGCGGGGCGTCGAAATGCTCGGGATCACGGTTGGCCGCGCGCCACATGAGATAGACGTGGGAGCCGGCCGCAAGGTGGGTGTCGCCGAGGGTGGTGTCTGTCACGACATGCCGGAAGTGGCCGCGGAAGGGGGAATCCAGGCGCAGTGTCTCCTCGACGAAGGCCGGGATGAGCCCGGGATCGCGACGGAGTCGCGCGGCGACGTCGGCATACTGCGTGAGCATCCGGACGGCGCTGGTCAGGAGGCTGACGGTGGAGTCGGAGCCCGCCGCGACCAGTTGCAGGAGGATCATCACCGCAGACGGGCGATCCAGGTCCTCACGGGAGACGGCCGACGCGATGTCGGCAAGCACGCCTCGTCCCGGCGTGCCTGCCCGGTCGTCGTCGCGCGCCCGATCGAGCGCTTCGCCGAGGTAGGCGGTGAGCTCGGCGACCGCGGTGGTCGCGGTGGTGAGCTGACCGGGGGTGATGACGCCGTCGATCAGCACATTGGTTGCGCCCGCCCAGTGGGCGAGATCGCCGACGTCGTCGTGTGAGAGACCGAGCAGTTCGGTGACCACCGTTATCGGGACACGTTGTGCGACAGCGGTTGTCCAGTCGATCGTGTTCCCGTTCAGTCCCTCGGTCCACGCGGTGTCCACCACCTCGGCGACATAGGGCTCCATCGCACGGATACGTGCCGGCGTCAGTGACGGCATGACCAGCGACCGGTGGAGCCGGTGCCGTGGACCGTCCGCGGTCGCCAGTACGTGCATCGCGTCGCCGAGGCCGGCCACCGGGAACTCCGAGACCGACCCGTCCTCGTGGCAGACCATGGTGGCGGTCAGGTTCGACGAGAACTCCTGAGGTCGGCGCACCACGTCGGCGATGAGTTCCCAGGAGCCGACGGCGAAGAACGGGGAGTCGCCGATCCGCTGGACCGGGAATCCGCTGTGGAAGCGCGACAGGAAGGCGGGATCGTCGAGTGCGAGCATTCTCTCAGCGTCGCCGACCGGCATGCAGGGGGCAACGATTCCTACGAAGTCGATACGCGGGGTCTGCCGTTGCGGGTCGCCGTGTCTCACAGATGGGGCCTGACCTGGGTGAAAAGGGCCTCACGGAGGGGTTATCTGTCTCATGATGAGAATCGGCGACGGAGGGAGTGGGATGTCGGACTGGCTCGTGGGCGACGATCGTGGTGAGGCGGCACGAAGGCGGCTCGTCTCCCATGCCGCCGCGCTCATCGCCGCGCGTGGACTCGAGGCGTTCAGCGTCGACGAACTGGCTCGTCGCGCGCACTGCTCGCGCGCGACGATCTACCGCCATGCCGGTGGCCGCACGGCGCTCGTCGAGGCGGTGTTGTCGTCGACCGCCGCCCCGGTCCTGGAGTCGATCCGCCACGAGGCGGCGGGCACCGCAGGCGTGGAGCGTGCGCGGATCGCGATCACCGCTGCGCTCCGCGCACTGCGCGGGGACCGGGTGATCCGCCAGTTCCTCCGTCCGGCGAACCTCATTGCGTCGACCCCGACCGTGCTCGCGTCGCCGACGGTGCTGGCCGTGGCCGCGGAACTCATCGGCATCGACCCCGAGGACACCGTCGCCGCGCGGTTCGCCATCCGGTCGGTGCTCACGATGCTGCTGTGGCCCGCCGCGCCCGAGGAGGAGGCGGAGCTGGTGGACTCGATCGTCGCGGGCGTCTTCCACGGCAGGGCGCCCGGATGAGCAACGGCCCGCACCGAAATCGGTGCGGGCCGTTGCCGGGCTGCAGAGAAAAGCGTTGAATCCTCTAGCGCGAGAACATCAGTGCGCGCTTGACCTCCGAGATCGCCTGCGTGACCTGGATGCCACGGGGGCATGCGTCGGTGCAGTTGAAGGTGGTGCGGCAGCGCCACACACCGTCGACGTCGTTGAGGATGTCGAGACGCTCGACGGCGCCCTCGTCACGGCTGTCGAAGATGAAGCGGTGCGCGTTGACGATCGCGGCGGGGCCGAAGTAGGAACCCTCGGTCCAGAACACCGGGCAGCTCGTGGTGCAGCACGCACAGAGGATGCACTTGGTGGTGTCGTCGAAGCGGGCGCGGTCGCTCTGGCTCTGGATGCGCTCACGGGTGGGCTCGTTGCCCGAGGTGATCAGGAACGGCTTGATCGCGCGGTACGCGTCGAAGAACGGCTCCATGTTGACCACGAGATCCTTCTCCACCGGAAGACCCTTGATGGGCTCCACGGTGATGGTGATCTCCTTGGACTTGTCCTTGGGGAGCATGTCCTTCATCAGGAGCTTGCAGGCCAGACGGTTGACGCCGTTGATGCGCATCGCGTCGGAACCACACACGCCGTGTGCGCAGCTGCGGCGGAACGTCAGGGTGCCGTCGAGGTAGCCCTTCACGTACAGCAGCAGGTTGAGCAGACGGTCGGTCGGCAGCGCCGGGACGCGGAAGCTCTCGAAGCCCTGGGCGTCCGGATTCTCCGGGTTGAACCGGAAGATCTTGAGCGTGACCATGGTGGCCTCGTCGGGCACCGGGGGCAGCGGCGGCTCGTCGGAGGAGGGTGCGGGCTTGTCCAGAACAGATGTCATCAGTACTTACGCTCCATCGGCTCGTAACGGGTCTGCACCACGGGCTTGTAGTCCAGCTCGATGTCCGAGAGAAGGTCGGTGCCCTTCTTGTAGGCCATGGTGTGACGCATGTAGTTCACGTCGTCACGATCGGGGTAGTCCTCGCGTGCATGGCCGCCACGCGATTCCTTGCGGTTGAGTGCGCCGACCACGGTGACCTCGGCCATCTCGAGCAGGAAGCCCAGCTCGATGGCCTCGAGGAGATCGCTGTTGAAACGCTTGCCCTTGTCGTGGACCTTGATCTGGGCGTACCGCTCCTTGAGCGCGTGGATGTCGGTCAGCGCCTGCTTGAGGGTCTCCTCGGTCCGGAACACCGAGGCGTTCGCGTCCATCGACGCCTGCAGCTCGGTCCGGATGTCGGCGACGCGCTCGTGGCCGTGCTCGGACAGGAGCAGTTCCAGCCAGCCGTCGACCATCTCGGTCGGCTTCTCCGGGAGGTCGGCGAACTCCGCGTTGTTGGCGTACTCGGCGGCGGCGATACCGGCGCGGCGACCGAAGACGTTGATGTCGAGCAGCGAGTTGGTGCCGAGGCGGTTGGCTCCGTGCACCGACACGCAGGCACATTCACCGGCGGCGTACAGACCGTGCACGACCTCGTCGTTGTTGCGCAGCACCTGACCGTCGACGTTGGTCGGGATGCCACCCATGACGTAGTGGCAGGTCGGGAACACCGGCACGTACTCGGTGACCGGGTCGACGCCGAGGTAGGTGCGCGCGAACTCGGTGATGTCGGGGAGCTTCTCGTTGAGGACGTCCTCGCCGAGGTGGGTCACGTCGATGTAGACGTAGTCCTTGTTCGGTCCGGCACCGCGGCCCTCCAGTACCTCGAGAACCATCGAGCGGGCGACGATGTCGCGGGGCGCGAGGTCCTTGATGGTGGGGGCGTAACGCTCCATGAAGCGCTCGCCGTCGGCGTTGCGCAGGATGCCGCCCTCACCGCGCACGGCCTCCGAGATGAGGATGCCGAGGCCGGCCAGGCCCGTCGGATGGAACTGGTGGAACTCCATGTCCTCGAGGGGCAGGCCCTTGCGGAAGATGATGCCCATGCCGTCACCGGTGAGGGTGTGGGCGTTGGACGTCGTCTTGTACATGCGGCCCGAGCCGCCGGTCGCGAAGACGATCGACTTGGCGTGGAAGACGTGGATCTCGCCGGTGGCGAGTTCGTAGGCGACGACGCCGGTGGCGACCTGCTCGCCGTCTTCGTTCTCGGTGAGGCAGATGTCGAGGGCGTAGAACTCGTTGAAGAACTCGACGTCGTGTTTGACGCAGTTCTGGTACAGCGTCTGCAGGATCATGTGACCGGTGCGGTCGGCGGCGTAGCAGGCACGACGCACGGGCGACTTGCCGTGGTCGCGGGTGTGCCCGCCGAATCGACGCTGGTCGATCTTGCCCTCGGGGGTCCGGTTGAACGGCAGACCCATCTTCTCCAGATCGAGCACCGCGTCGATGGCCTCCTTGGCCATGATCTCGACGGCGTCCTGATCGGCGAGGTAGTCACCACCCTTGACGGTGTCGAAGGTGTGCCACTCCCAGTTGTCCTCCTCGACGTTGGCCAGCGCGGCGCACATGCCGCCCTGAGCCGCGCCGGTGTGGCTGCGGGTGGGGTAGAGCTTGGTCAGAACCGCGGTGCGGGCGCGCGGTGCGGATTCGATCGCCGCGCGCATCCCGGCGCCGCCGGCGCCCACGATGACGACGTCGTAGCGGTGTTCCTGCATGTTGTTGGTCTCCTTTAGCCGACGCTGTTGACGTCGAAGGTGAGGATCGCGTAGGTGCCCAGCACGAGGGTCAGGATCATCGACACGGCCAGCAGCACGTTGAGCCAGAAGCGGGTCGAGTCCTTGCGCGAGTAGTCGCCGATGACGGTGCGGACACCGTTGCCGCCGTGCAGCTGGGCCAACCACAGCATGGTCAGGTCCCAGATCTGCCAGCCGGGGGAGCTCCACCGCGCGGCGACGAACGAGGCGTCGATGCGGTGCACACCGCCGTCCCAGGCGAGCATGATGAACATGTGGCCGATCGTCAGGAAGACGAGGATCAGGCCGGAGAAGCGCATGAACATCCATGCGTTCTTCTCGAAGTTCCCGCCCTTGGGCTTGCGGGGCGAACGAGGGTTGTCCAGGCTGGCCGGACGGTCGTGTTCCTTGCCGAGGGTCTTCGCGACACCGGTGGCTTCCGAGGTGGTCATCTCTGGTGTCTCCTACAGGTGGCTGAACATGATCTGCAGCAGGCGGACGGCGCCGGCGGCGAACACGACGACGAACAGGGTCATGGCGACCCACAGCATCTGACGCTGGTACTTGGGGCCCTTGGCCCAGAAGTCCACCAGGATCAGGCGCACGCCGTTGAAGGCGTGGAACAGGACGCACGCGACCAGGGCGATCTCCATGAGACCGATGATCGGGGTCTTGTAGGTTTCGATGATCTCGTCGTACTGGTTGGGATCGACGCGGATGACCGCGGTGTCCAACACGTGTACGAACAAGAAGAAGAAGATGGTGACGCCTGTGATGCGGTGCAGGACCCAGGACCACATGCCCGGGTCGCCGCGGTACAGGGAACGTCGACGCACCGGGTCAGGTGCGACTTCGGTCGAGGTGCTCATCGGAAAAGTGGCCTCCAACATCGTCGATGGACGCGTCGAATCGGCATGCTCCGACTCGACCATGGACCCATGACAAGAGACTCTAAACCCATGCCCATTGCGGTGATAAATTGCCCGAACCGATCTGAGGCACAAGACATTACGACTTAGGTTTGCCTTACCCAAGCTTTGGCGGCGATGAATTGCGCATGTCCGGTTGGTTACACCATTTGCCAGGAGGTGGGCGTGCATACCGAAATACCGTGGAATGTCCTGCGACACAGTGCAACTGAAATGTTGTCCCGTGCCTACGCGCCGTACTCGCACTACCCGGTGGGGGCGGCGGGCGTCACCTCCGAGGGGCGTGTCGTGGCCGGCTGCAATGTGGAAAATGTCTCATACGGCCTGGGTATCTGTGCCGAGGTCGCGCTGGTCGCGCAGCTGATCTCACAGGGTGACCGGTCCCTGCGTGCGGTGACGGTCACCGATGCCTCCGGGAAGATCCTGATGCCGTGCGGGCGGTGCCGGCAGGTCCTCCTCGAGCACGGAGGCCACGAACTCCTCGTCGACCACCCCGCCGGTCCGCGTCCGCTCTCCGACCTCCTGCCGGACGCGTTCGGTCCCGACGACATCGCGGAGGTCGTCTCGTGACCTCCTCGCTCGAGGCTGCGAGCGACGAGGTCATCCACGCCGTCTCGGTGATCGCCACCAAGCGTGGGGGCTTCGAGCTCAGCGACGCGCAGATCGCCTGGGTGGTCGACGGCTACACGCGCGGCGAGGTCGCGCCGGAACAGATGTCGTCGCTGTTGATGGCCATCTACCTGCGCGGCATGAACCGGCGGGAGATCGCGACCTGGACCCGGGCGATGATCGACAGCGGACGCCGGATGGATCTGACCGGCCTTCGCCGCGACGGACGTCCCCTCACCACCGTCGACAAACACTCCACGGGCGGCGTCGGGGACAAGATCACGCTGCCCCTGACGCCTCTGGTCGCATCCTTCGGAGTCGCGGTTCCGCAGCTGTCCGGCCGCGGCCTGGGTCATACCGGCGGCACCCTGGACAAGCTGGAATCCATCCCCGGCTGGCGGGCCGAGGTGAGCACCGAGGAGATGTTCGCCCAGCTCGAGCGGGTGGGTGCGGTCATCTGTGCCGCGGGCGCGGATCTCGCACCCGCCGACCGTAAGCTCTACGCGCTCCGGGATGTCACCGGGACGGTCGAGTCCATCCCGCTGCTGGCGACCTCGATCATGAGCAAGAAGATCGCCGAGGGCACCGGAGCCTTGGTCCTCGACGTGAAAACCGGCTCGGGCGCCTTCCTGCCCGACGAATCCGATGCGCGTGAACTGGCGTCGACGATGGTCGAACTCGGACACGACGCGGGGGTCGACACCCGGGCGCTGATCACCGACATGAGCGTTCCGCTGGGCCTGGCGGTCGGCAATGCGGTCGAGGTCGCCGAGTCGGTCGAGGTGCTCGGCGGCGGTGGGCCGGCCGACGTCGTCGAACTGACCCTGGCACTGGCCCGGGAGATGCTCGACGCCGCGGGTCTGCCCGACGCCGACCCGGCATCGCACCTCGCCAACGGCCGGGCGATGGACTCCTGGCGGTCGATGATCGCCGCGCAGGGTGGCGACCCGGATGTTCCGCTGCCGGTCGCCCGGCACCAGGACGTGGTCACCGCCGATCGCGACGGCATCGTGGCGGGTATGGACGCGCGCGCGGTCGGGGACGCCGCGTGGCGGCTGGGCGGCGGACGGTCGAAACCGGGGGAATCGGTCTCGGCCGAGGCGGGTGTCATCATCCACGCCAAACCCGGCGATCCCATCCGCGCCGGTCAACCGCTGTTCACGTTGCACACCCAGGATGAGGAACGGATCGCCGGCGCGCGCTCGAGCCTCGACGGTGCGGTGCGGATCGAGGACGGGGACACCGACAGGCGCGGCGCCGGCGACCGGCCGCTGATCATCGATTCCGTTAGGTTCAGAAGATGACGACGCTGGATCCGGCGCACCTCACCCTCGCGCCCAAGGTGCTTCTCCACGATCATCTCGACGGCGGGCTGCGGCCGGCGACCGTCCTGGAACTCGCGCACGAGGTCGGTTACGACGGGCTGCCGGTCGACGACGCGGCCGGGCTCGCGCGTTGGTTCCGCGAGGCCGCCGACAGCGGGTCCCTCGAGCGCTATCTGGAGACCTTCACCCACACCGTCGCCGTCATGCAGACCGCCGATGCTCTCGAACGGGTGGCGCGTGAGTGTGTGGAGGACCTTGCCGACGACAACGTCGTGTACGCCGAGGTCCGCTACGCACCCGAACAGCATCTCGAGGCCGGGCTCACGCTCGACGAGGTCGTCGAAGCGGTTCTGCGTGGCTTCGCCGACGGCGAGCGGATCGTCGCCGACCGTGGAAAGCGCATCAGCGTGCGATGTCTGGTCACCGCCATGCGTCACGCGGCACGGTCGCGGGAGATCGCCGAGCTCGCGGTGCGCTACCGCGAGCGCGGCGTCGTCGGCTTCGACATCGCGGGCGCCGAGGCCGGCCACCCGCCGACCCGTCATCTCGATGCTTTCGAGTACATGCGGGCGAACAGTGCGCCGTTCACCATCCACGCGGGCGAGGCGTTCGGCCTGCCGTCGATCCACGAGGCCATCGGCTTCTGCGGCACCGACCGTCTCGGGCACGGCGTGCGGGTCTTCGACGACATCGAACTCCCCGAAGGCGTTGACCTCGCCGCCCATTCCTTCGCCGGCGCGAAGCTCGGCCTGATCGCGAACGTCGTGCGCGACAAGCGGATTCCGCTCGAGCTGTGCCCGAGTTCGAATGTGCAGACCGGCGCGGTCGCGTCACTCGCCGAGCATCCGTTCAACGTGCTGGCCCGACTCCGGTTCCGCGTCACGGTGAACACCGACAACCGGCTCATGGGTGACACCACGATGAGCAAGGAGTTCGGACTGCTGGCCGATCAGTTCGGTTACGGCTGGGCCGATTTCGAGCGATTCACGGTCAACGCGATGAAGTCGGCGTTCATCCACTTCGACGAACGTCTGGCGTTCATCGACGACGTGATCAAGCCGGGCTACGCGGTGCTGCTGGGGTGACCTCGATACGGCCCTCGGGTAACCCCTCGGGCCTACTCGGCCGGCGGGGATGACGGCCCTCGGGTACCCCCTCGGGCCTACTCGGCCGGCGGCGGATCAGCCCTTCTTGACGAGCCGGTTCTCGAAGTCGTGCTCGAGTGCGCGCCACGCCTCGGCCTCGTTGTCGAACGGTCCGCTCGGGGCCATCCGCTTCGGGTCGGGGTTGACGGTGTAGTCGACGAACCAGCCGAGGGGGGTGGACGATCCCAGTGCCTCGTTGACGGTGTCGTCGCCGGCGTAGTCGGCTGCGTCGCTGAACAGTTCGACGGCCAGGTCGAGCTGGTCGCGGTCCATGCGGCGCGGGCCGTCGGCGATGTCCTCGGCGAGACCGGGCAGCACGTACACGTTGTCGTCGATGACGTCGAACTCGAGCGAGCCGTTGGTCGCCTCGGTGCGGATGTCCTCGAACGTCGACAGGTCGGACAGGTCATGGCTGTTGTCGTCGGCGAGGAAGCGGGAGAGTGCCCGCGCCGAGGTGAACACGAAGATCTTGCCCTTGGCGCCGAGGAAGACCGGGTCGTCGCCGAGGTAGCAGCGCAGCGTCAGGTACTCGTTGCCGCGCGTGACGATCTTGATCGGGTCGATGCCGACCGACGCCCAGAAATCGTCGTCGTCGTAATCGTCGTCCTCATCTTCTTCGTCTTCGTCGTCTTCGTCCTCGGCCTCGTCGTCCGCGGACTCGACGATCTCGATGTCGTCGTCGTCTTCCGGCTCGTCCTCGTCCTCCGCGGAGGCGGCGGCCTCGAGTTCGGCTTCGGCGGTCTCCACGGCCTTGGCGTCGACCTTCGGCGTGGTGATGACCTCGTCGATCGCGTCGAGGACGTCGTCCCAGTGCTTCGCGATGAGACGTCCGATGCGCACCCACAGGTCGAGGCCCTCGCGGCCCTCGAAGTTGCGCGTGCCGGTCGTGACCGCACCCAGGATCGGGTTGCCGTTGAAGAACTTCGTGATCGCGGTCAGCTCGCAGACCTCACCCAGGATGCGCACGATCTCGAGTGCGTCCTCGAGTTCGGCGATGACCTCAGGGGTCGGGTCCTCGGCGGCCAGCTCCGGCACGCCCACCAGGTCGTAGGTGTGGCGCTCGTCCGGCACCAGCTCGTCGGCCTGCACGCCGACGATGGTCGGCCACGCCGGATGCTCGACGAGGTCGTTGTCGTCGTTGGTGCGGATGAAGGCCGCGAGTTCGGCGACGCCGGGCAAGACGTAGAGATCCTCGTCGAGACCGAGGAACGCCTCCCACTCGTCGTCACCCTCCCGCCAGCGGGGTGCCCACAGGGTGAAGCTGTTTCCGTCGGTGAGTCCGAGCTCAATCGGGACGATGTCTCCGGCCATGGGGACACAGCCTAGCGATTGATCGCCGTGGATCCAGTAGTGCCCCCACAGACGCCGAACGGTACTCGCGCCGCATCGTCACCGCGGCCGGAAGAATCCCTCGAAGGTCTGGTCCAGATTGGCGGTCCGAACCGGTGAGACACCCACCGGATCGCCGGCCTCGATCATCTGATCGTTGCCGATGTACATCGCCACGTGGCCGGACCACACGGCGAGATCGCCCGGCTGTAATTGCGCCCGGGACACGCGGAATCCGGCGGTGTCCTGATCCTGGGCCAGGCGGGGGAGTTCGAGGCCGGCCTGCCGATACGCCCAGCGCGTGAAACCGCTGCAGTCGAATCCGGCGGGCGTCGTCCCGCCCCAGACATAGGGAACACCACGCTGACTCAACGCCGCCCGGACGGCTTTCGCCGCTCGCTCGTCGGGCGCGTACGCCACCGAACCGTCGGGGAGGGTGATCGGCACGCGTCCGGATGCCGGGGATTCCGAATGCCGCTCGCCCGGCGGTGCGGCGGTCGTGACCGCGGCGGGCGCGATCCGTCGGCCCAGGGAAGCCATCGCGTCGGTGTCGGAGCGGAGGTCGGCGCGTGTGCGGGAGACGATCTCGAGGCCGCGTCCGAGGTGCTCGGCCGCCACCGGCAGCATCGTCAGCAGTCCGGCCGGCGTGAACAATTCGCTCCCGAACGCGCGGGCACGACGTTCGAGCGAATCCACCAGGGCGCCGAGTTGGGTCGACGCCGACCGGACCTTGCTCCCGGCGCTCTCGACGAGGCGGGCGAATTCGTCGGCGTCACCCGTCAGCGCGCCCATGCTCTGCTGCAGTCCGACGGCCGCGTCGGTGGCGGCGTCCGCGCCGGACCCCTCCCAATGCGGGCGGACGGCTTCGGTGGCCGCCACCGACCCACGGCGCGCGGCGTCGACGGCCGACGCGGCGGACCGGATCGTCTGTGCCGGATTGCCCGGCGCCAGGACGCCGGTGCCGAGTGCGCCGACGAGCAGGCGCAACGGTTCGATGAAGAGCTCTACACCGGGCATCACAGGGTGAACTCCCGGTCGGCGGCCGCGCAGTCGCAGTCGAGGTAGCCTTCGTCGGCGCGCCGGGTGGCCGACGCCAGTTGTTCCTGACGTGCCGCGGTCGTCTCGATGCTGCGCCGGTGGATCTGCAGGAACTCGACCACCGCGGCGAGGAACTCCGCGCCGATGATCCCGAGCGTGATCGCGAGGTCGACCAGTGCCGCTTCGTCACCGGCACGATCACCGAGCAGAGCGCCGCCGGCACTGTGGGCTGACGAAAAGTCTTGCAGTGCCGCGGAATCCGTCCGCAGTGTGGTACCCGGGGTGTGGTCGGGAGGCGTGAGGGCGGCGGATGAGGTCGTGGATCGCGGGCTCATGGGATTCTGACGCGGCGGACGCCTGTTCGGTTCCATCGGACACCCGACGCGGCTCACGGCACGCACTGCGCATGCGGACGGACCCAGGAAATACTCTGGTCGCCATGGAACGCCTGATCGTCGATCATCCCCTGGCCGCCGCGCGTCTGACGACGATGCGAGACGAGACCACCGACAACGCCGGATTCCGTGCGGCGCTGTCGGATCTCACCCAGATGCTCATCTATGAGGCGCTGGCCGGTGCGCCGCGTGTCGACATACAGATCAAGACGCCGCTGGTCCCGTACACCGGATCGCGTCTGGCGACGCCGCCGCTGCTCGTGCCGGTCCTGCGAGCGGGTCTGGGAATGGTCGAGCAGGCGCATGCGATGGTGCCCGAGTCCCGGGTCGGCTTCGTGGGCATCGCCCGCGACGAGGAGACCGCACAACCGGTGCCGTATCTCGAGTCGCTGCCCGAGGACCTCTCCGGACTTCCGGTCTTCGTGCTCGATCCGATGCTCGCGACCGGAGGGTCGATGCTGCACACGATCGAACTGCTCGTCGCGCGCAACGCCACCGACATCACCGCGGTCTGCGTCGTCGCGGCGCCGCAGGGCGTGGCCCTTCTGGAGGAGTCGGGCCATCCGTGCCGACTGGTCGTGGCGGCGATCGACGAGGGACTCAACGATGTCAACTACATCGTGCCGGGGCTCGGCGACGCCGGCGATCGTCAGTTCGGGCCGCGCTGACGGGGTTCGTGCCGAGGGTGGCGGCCGGTCGCGAGCGGTTCAGCCGGGCAGCGACCAGTAGGCGAGCATCGGTTCGTTCGTCAGCACCGAACCGCCCTCGACGATGGTGAGACTCGCGGGGGACACCAGATAGCGGACCGCTCCGTTGCGCGCCTCGAAGGTGTTGCCGACGCGGGTCGGGAACTGCAGCTCGATGCCGCCCTCGGGTGCCTGGCCCTTGTAGTACCAGCGACCCGTCTGGTTCCCGACCTGGCAAATGACCACGCGGGACCGTGAGGTCTGACCGATCGCGACGGCCGGGTCGTCGGCCGCGTTGCAGCGCGGACCGGTGACGAACCCCTGCCAGTCGGCACCCGTCACGGTCGGGGTCGGACGGTTCGGCACCGGTGACTGGGTCGTCGTGACGGTCGTCCGGGGAGGTGTCGGGGACCGGGTGACGGTGCTCGTGATCGTCGCGGGCTCCGGGGTGGTGGTGGTCGCGGCGGTCGTGTCGGCGGACTCCTCGTCCGACGGGATCAGGAGAAATGCGGCGAGCACCCCCGCCACCACCAGCAGGACACCGGCGCCGATCGCCACCAGGACCGCGGGCGACGTCCAGGGCGAGCGCGGCGGTTGCGGTGGCGGACCCTGCGGATAGCCACCCGCCCCATAGGCGCCCGGGTACCCGCCAGGCGGGTAACCGCCGGAACCGTCGGGTGGATAGGTCATGGTGCTCCTCGAGATCTGTCGGGACTACTCGGGTGAGGATTCGGCGTCGGGATCGGTTCTACAGCTCGCCGATGATCTGGGCGAGCAGCTCACCCATGCGTGTCGCCGACGCACGCCCGACGTCGAGCACCTCGGTGTGGCTGAGGGGTTCGCCGGTGATCCCGGCGGCCAGATTGGTTACCAGCGAGATCCCGAGAACCTCGAGTCCGGCCGCCCGGGCCGCGATCGTCTCGTGCACGGTCGACATGCCGACCAGGTCGGCTCCGAGCGTGCGGAGCATCCGGATCTCGGCCGGGGTCTCGTAGTGCGGTCCGGGCAGACCGGCGTAGACACCCTCCGCGAACGACGGGTCCACGCGACGGGCGATCTCCCGCAACCGCGGAGAGTAGGCGTCGACGAGGTCGACGAACTGTGCGCCGACCAGCGGAGAACGAGCCGTCAGATTGAGGTGGTCGGAGATCAGGACCGGCTGACCCACCGACATGTCCTCGCGCAGCCCGCCGGCCGCGTTGGTGAGCACGACCGTGTGGACGCCGGCCGCGGCCGCGGTACGTACCGGGTGCACGACGCGTGCGAGATCGTGGCCCTCGTAGGCGTGAATCCGGCCGAGGATCAAGAGGACTCGGCGGTCGCCGACGCGGACCGAGTGGATCACTCCGCCGTGACCGGCGGCCGCGGGCGGGGTGACGCCGGGGATCGAGGACATCGGCAACGAACGGATCGGTGCGCCGAACGCGTCGGCCGCCGGCGCCCACCCGGAGCCGAGGATCACGGCCACATCGTGTGCGGCGGCGTCGGTCTCGGCGGCGATGGTGGCGGCCGCGACGATGGCTGCGGCGTCGGCGTCGGCAGTGGGATCCATGCGCCAACCCTAAACGGTGACCCCGACGCCGGTGCGGCACCGCGGCATCGTGCGACGGCCGTGCCCGGAGGGGACTCGTCACGGGGCGATAGGGTCAGGCCATGCCATATCTCAACGAGGTCGGGGAGGTCGTCGAACTCCAGCTCGGGGCCACAGGCGCCGAACTCGACGAGTCGAACCCCGAGAACCGCTTCCGTCTGGAATGGATCGACGAGGTGGAACGACTGCTCGGTGAGGTGAGCGCCGACCCGAGCCGCCCACTGGTGCTGACCGCGACCGGCAAGTTCTTCACCAACGGGCTCGACACCGACCACATCGTCGCCGCGCCGGATCAACTGCCCGCATACCTCGACCGCGTGCACTCGCTGTACGCCACGATCCTCACGCTCCCCGTCCCGACCGTCGCCGCGATCAACGGCCACGCGTTCGGTGCCGGCGCCATGCTCGCCCTCTGTACCGACCATGTGCTGATGCGCACCGAACGTGGTTTCTGGTCCCTGCCCGAGGCCGCGTTGAACATGCCCTTCACCCGCGGCATGTCGACACTCCTGCGCACGCGGCTCACCGATCGGGCCGCGACCGAGGCGATGTACACCAGCCGGCGGTACGGCGCCGCCGAGGCCGCCGCGGCGGGGATCGTCGACGAGGCGGTCGAGGCGGAGCGGCTGACCGCCCGCGCCGCCGAGGTCGCCGCTTCGCGCGCGGCGACGGCCGGCCCCAACCTCGCCCTGATCAAACGAGGCCTGCGCGGACCACTGCTCGACGACCTCGCCGTTCCGACTCCGGCAGGGGTCCTGTCGTGACCGGCGTGACGGCGGACAGACTCCCCGACGCGTCGCGCATCATCGACGCGTGGCTGGCCGCCCACGGCCCCGAGCTCATCGCGTGGCGGCGCGACATCCACGCACATCCCGAGCTGTCCCGGCAGGAGGTGCGCACCACCGAGCTGGTGATGGCCGAACTGTCGGCCGCCGGTCTCGACCCTCGCCGGCTCCCGCTGGGCACCGGCGTCGTCTGCGACCTCGGTCCCTCCGGTGAACCGCGGATCGGTCTGCGCGCCGACATGGACGCCCTGCCGGTCACCGAACACACCGGCCTCCCGTTCACCTCGACCGTCGAGGGCGCGTCTCACTCCTGCGGACACGACGCCCACACGGCGATCCTGATCGGCGTGGCCAAACTCCTGGCCTCGGCCGGTCCGCTGCCCGTGGGTGTCCGGCTGATCTTCCAGGCAGCCGAGGAGGTCATGCCCGGTGGCGCGCTCGACGCCATCGAAGCCGGGGTGACCAGCGGGCTCGGGCGCATCTTCGCGCTGCACTGCGATCCGCGTCTGCCCGTCGGCACCGTCGGCCTGCGATCGGGTCCGCTGACGTCGGCGGCCGACCACATCGACCTGCAACTCCACTCCGCAGGCGGACACACCTCCCGCCCGCACCTGACCGGCGACCTGATCTACGCGATGGGCACCGTGATCACCGGACTGCCCGGCGTGCTCTCGCGGCGCGTCGACCCCCGATCGGGCACGGTGATGGTGTGGGGTGCGGCCAATGCCGGGAGCGCCGCCAACGCCATCCCGCAGGAAGGCCGGATGCGCGGCACGGTCCGCACCGGTGACCACGACACCTGGGCGGCACTGGAACCGTTGGTCCGCAGCGTCGTCGGCGAACTCCTCGCGCCGCTCGGCGTGCGCTACGACCTCTCCTACTTCAGAGGCGTTCCGCCCGTCGTCAACGACGAGATCGCGGTGGGCATGCTCGAACGCGCGGTCGCCGCGATCGGCCCCGAGACCGTCGCCGCCACCCCGCAGTCACCCGGCGGCGAGGACTTCTCCTGGTACCTCGAGCAGGTTCCGGGCGCGATGGCCCGACTCGGCGTGTGGGACGGTTTCGGTCCGCAGGTCGACCTGCACGCCCCCAACTTCGACCTGGACGAACGCGCCCTCGCCATCGGCGTCCGCACGCTCGCCGGGGTCGTACTCAACGCACGCAGCGCTGCCGGCGAACCGCCGGAACTGACGCCGCCGTTCGCGCCCTAGAAGACCTCAGGGTTCGACGGGCCCCGGACCTCAGGGTTCGACGGGCCCAGGCCCGGGCCCGACGTTGCGCGACTCGCGCAACCGCAGGTCCTGGACGTAGTCGGCGGGAGCGCCGGCGATCTCCGCGGCCTCGGCCATGACGCCGAGGTAGCGGGCCGAGGGGAGTCCGCCCTCGTAGGCGTCGAGCACATACAGCCAGGCCAGCACGGGGCCGTCGGCGGTGTCGACGCGTGCGCGGATCTTGCGGTGGATGCCGAGCTCGGAACCCTCCCACCGGTCGAGGAGTTCCTCGTCTTCGGTCGTCACGTCGTACAGGACGACGAAGACACGGGCGTCGGGGTCATCGCGGTCCTCGGTGACCGTCGCCAGGGAACCCTCCCAACCGATGTCGCCGCCACCGAAGGTCAGGCGCCACCCGCGTAGCCATCCGGTACCCGACATCGGCGAGTGCGGCGCGCGTTCCGCCATCTGCTCGGGATGCATGTTGGATCCGTAGGCTGCGTAAATCGGCACGGGTGGAGCCTAGTGGGTCGGCGGCGAGTCCGGAAGGCGACAGGCAGGAGGCGAGTAGTGGCGTACGCCGCATGCGGGGCCACCCGAGGAGTGCCGCGGGACGATCAGGACTAGGTTGTTAGGTGGCGCGACACCACGTGACGGTCCGCCACATCAGAGCGACGCACCACCCCGCGAGGCTCGACCCAGTCGGATCAGCAGTCGGACACCAGCCAGTCGGACGCCCGCCGGTCCGGCACCAACCAGTTCGCCCATTCGACAACACCACGCCGGGCGCACGGTGCCCCACGAAGGCCGCCGCGACGAGACCGGTGAAGGACAGGAGTGCACAGTGACCAGGATCGTCATCATCGGCGGTGGACCAGCGGGTTATGAGGCGGCGCTCGCCGCGGCCGCGTACGGCGCCGACATCACGGTGATCGATTCGGACGGGATCGGTGGCGCCTGTGTGTTGTGGGACTGCGTCCCGTCGAAGACCTTCATCGCCTCCACCGGTATCCGTACCGAGGTGCGTCGCGCCGTCGACCTCGGCATCAACATCAAGACCGACGACACCCTGGTCACCCTCCCGCAGATCCATCAGCGCGTGCGCGACCTCGCCTTCGCCCAGTCCGCCGACATCAAGTCGCGACTCCTCAGTGAGGGCGTCAAACTGGTCTCCGGTACCGCCGTTCTCGACGAGACGCAGGTCGGCGTCTCGACCCACTGCGTCGTCGCGACCCTCGCCGACGGCAGCACCGAGCGCTACGACGGTGACGTCGTGCTGATCGCGACCGGCGCGTCGCCGCGCATCCTGCCCGACGCGCAGCCCGACGGCGAACGCATCCTCACCTGGCGTCAGCTCTACGACCTCGAAGAACTGCCCGAGCATCTCGTCGTCATCGGTTCCGGTGTCACCGGCGCGGAGTTCGTCCACGCCTACACCGAACTCGGTGTGAAGGTGACGCTGGTGTCGAGTCGTGACCGCGTGCTCCCGCACGAGGACGAGGACGCCGCCCTGGTGCTCGAGGATGCGCTCGCCGAGCGCGGCGTCGAACTCGTCAAGCACGCGCGTGCCGACAAGGTCGTCCGCGACGGCGACACCGTCACCGCGCATCTCGCCGACGGGTCCACCGTCACCGGCAGTCACGTGCTGATGACCGTCGGCTCCATTCCCAACACCGCGAACCTCGAACTCGAGCGTGCCGGGGTCGAGGTCGACAAGGGTGGCTACATCCGGGTGGACCGGGTGTCGCGGACCTCGGTGCCCGGAATCTACGCGGCCGGCGACTGCACCGGCTTGCTGCCGCTGGCCTCGGTGGCCGCCATGCAGGGTCGCATCGCCGTGTACCACGCCCTGGGCGAGGGCGTCAGCCCGATCAAGCTGAAAACCGTTGCGTCGGCGATCTTCACGCGTCCGGAGATCGCCACCGTCGGGGTCTCGCAGAAGGCCATCGACGCCGGCGAGTACCCCGCGCGCACGGTGATGCTGCCGCTGGCGACCAATCCGCGCGCCAAGATGAGCGGGCTGCGTCGCGGATTCGTGAAGATCTTCTGCCGTCCGGCCACCGGCGTGGTGATCGGTGGTGTCGCGGTGGCGCCCAACGCCTCCGAGCTCATCCTCCCGCTGGCCCTCGCGGTGCAGAACAAACTGACCGTCGGCGATCTCGCGCAGACGTTCTCGGTGTACCCGTCGCTGTCCGGTTCGATCACCGAAGCCGCGCGTCAGCTCGTCCGGCACGACGATCTGGACTGACACCTCGTCGGGCGGCGCGATCACGGTAGGGTCGTACGAATCCGCCCGGAACCGGGCGCACCGCGACGTAGGGGGAGATGTCGTGACAGGGCCCGTTGCCGACCCGTTTGCGCAGAACAACCGGGGTGTGTCGAACGCGCCGTCGTTCGGCGGGGGACGCACCGACTGGGCCGGCATGGGCATCGACGAGATCATCGACACCCTCCGCACCATGGATCCCGGCCGGGCCTCCGGTGACGTCGAGACGATCCTCAAGGCGATCGAGGCGGTGCGCCGCGCGTCGGATCGCATGGCGGCGATGTTCGGCGACGAGCTGCTCGGCCTCGCCTCCGATGCCGCCCTCGATGCGGGAAAGGCGTTGTCCGACGCCATGCAACGGAGTCTGGAGACGGCCACCGTGGTCGGCGAGGCCCTGAGCACCGCCGTCGGGATCGTCGGTGCGACACGGGGTCAGGAGGGGCGGTTGCGAGAACTGCAGCAGCACCTCCGCGACAACCCCGAGGACGCTCCGGTGGTGCGGTTCGAGGCGGACCGCACCATGTCGGGCACGTACTCGTCACCGATGCAGCGTGTCCAGCACGCGCTTCCGGAGCCCACCGGGCCCGACGACCTGGTGCGCGGGATCGGCGGCATGTCGTCCGCGGCCGGCCCGGGGTCCGGATCCGAGACGCCGCGCGGTCAGGCGGCGAACACCGTCGACGCCGGAGACTTCGGCCGTTCCGGTGGCGCCACGGTCCCGGTCGCGACCGGTGGGCCGGGCCCGGGACCGACGGGAGGTGGGCCCACACCGGTCACGCCGGTCTCGTCGTCCTCCTCGCCGTCGGGATCGTCCGGCCGCCGGGATGTCGACGACCCCGACGGACTGCTCCGCGGCGGTCAAGGCACACCGGGCGGCGTCGGCGCGCACGGTGTCGCCGGTGCCGGACGATCTGGGGCCGAGCGCGGAAACGGTTCTGACAGAGCGGGTTCCGGGATCGCGGCCGGAGTTCCGATCACCCCGGTGGGCGGGCCGCTACCGCTGACGCCGTCGCCGCCCGGAGTCGCCACGCCGACGACGTCGACGCCGCCGGCCGCGAGTGCTGCGGGACCACGTGCGGGGATCGCACCACCGGTGGGCCCCGCCGGTGCGCCGCCCACGGCCCGCCGGCCCGGCGCCGAGGACGACGACAAGCACAAGGCGGCGCCCTACCTGAACAACCGAGAGCACGGCGCGGAGATCGTCGGCGACCTGCCGCTCGTCGGGCCGCCGGTGATCGGCGACTGGATTCCGCACATGGTCCCGGCCGCACCGGAGGTCGCACCCCCGCAGCCGACGCCGGGTGAAGAGATCGCTCCGGCGGTTCGGCACCCCGGTACCGCCGACGCGGGTACCGGCGGAGGCGAGGAACCGTCGTCGACGACACGTGGCCGGACATGCTGAGCCGGGTGGACAGGCTGCCCGGCGGTGTCGCCCGGCTCGCCTCCGCCGTGCCCGACGAGGACATCATCCGGTGTCTGCATCTGCTGGTAGCCACCGTCATGGACGTGACCGGAGCGTCGACACCCGAGGTCCGCGACGTGATCCGCCAGTGGCGCCAGCAGGGGAGTGCCGAGCCGGCGGGCGTGGCGTCGTTGAGGGTGGTTGCCGCACAACACGATTTCGATTCGTTCGCCCACCAGCGACGCGGTGACACCGATCGTCAACTCGACAGCTTCCGCCGTGCCCGAGCTGTTGACTGCGTCCTCGCCGCGATGTCGGTGTCGACGGCCGCGGAGGCACCGCGCACCGCTCTGCGGGAGGCTGCGTACGAAGCCGCCGCCGCGCTCGGGGGCACCGCGGGTGTCGTCGGGGTTCTCGCCGACTACGTCGCCTGATTCACGCCAGATCGAAGCTGCGCTCGACGGCGCGATTCCATTCGCCGTACAGGCGTTCCCGCTCTTCTTCGGCCATGGCGGGTTCCCAGCGTTTGTGTTCGGCCCAGTTCGCGCGGATGTCGTCCTCGCTCTCCCAGAACCCCGCCGCCAGACCGGCCGCGTATGCCGCACCCAGTGCCGTGGTCTCGTTGACCACGGGCCGGACGACCGGGACGTCGAGGATGTCGGCCTGGAACTGCATGAGCAGTTCGTTGACCACCATCCCGCCGTCGACCTTGAGCGTGGACAGCTCGATGCCGGCGTCGGCCTGCATCGCCTCGATGACCTCGCGGGTCTGGAAGGCGCTGGCCTCCAACGCAGCCCGGGCCAGGTGGCCCTTGTTGACGAAGCGTGTCAGACCGACGATCAAACCGCGGGCGTCCGAGCGCCAGCGTGGCGCGAAGAGGCCGGAGAACGCGGGTACGAAGTAGGCGCCGCCGTTGTCGTCGACCTCCGCGGCCAGCTTCTCCACATCCGACGACACCGGGAACAGGCCGAGATTGTCCCGCAGCCACTGGATGAGCGAGCCGGTCACCGCGATGGACCCCTCGAGCGCATAGCGCGCCGGCTCGTCGCCGATGCGGTAACAGACCGTCGTCAGCAGGCCGTGCTCGCTGAAGACCGGCTCGGTTCCGGTGTTGAGCAGCAGAAAGTTACCGGTCCCGTAGGTGTTCTTGGCCTCGCCGGGTGACAGGCAGGCCTGGCCGAAGGTGGCGGCCTGCTGGTCGCCGAGGATGCCGGTCAGCGGGACGCCGGGGAGTGGTCCGTTGCCTCGCAGCGCGCCGAAGTCGCCGGACGAGCTGCGGATCTCGGGCAGCATCGAGATCGGGATGCCCATCTCGTCGCAGATCTCCTCATCCCAGCTCAGCGTCCGCAGATCCATGAGCATGGTGCGCGAGGCATTGGTGACGTCGGTGACGTGCTGCCCGCCGTCGACTCCGCCGGTCATGTTCCACGCGATCCAGGAATCCATTGTCCCGAAGCACAACTCGCCGGATTCGGCGCGCTCGCGAAGCCCATCGACGTTGTCGAGCAGCCAGCGGATCTTCGGTCCGGCGAAGTAGGTCGACAGTGGCAGGCCGGTGCGTTCGCGGTAACGGTCGACGCCGGCGTCGCCGGCGAGTTCGGTGCACACCTCGGCGGTGCGGGTGTCCTGCCACACGATGGCGTTGTGGACCGGCCGTCCGGTCTCGCGGTCCCAGATCACCGTGGTCTCGCGCTGATTGGTGATGCCGCAGGCGACGATGTCCTTGGCGGTCAGGTCGGCCGAGGCCAGTGCGGCGGCGCCGACTCGGCGGGTGTTGCGCCAGATCTCGGCGGCGTCGTGTTCGACCCAGCCGGCCCGCGGGAAGATCTGTTCGTGTTCGAGTTGTTCCACCCCGACGACGCGTCCCTTGCGGTCGAAGATCATCGCCCGGGTCGAGGTGGTGCCCTGGTCGATCGCCGCCACATAATTGCCTGAACTGCCCACGCCGTCAGTGTCGCACGCTGTGGTGTGGGCCGGAATCAATTAGGCTCGGCGAACATGAACACCGAGTTCAACCCGGACCGGCCGGCGGACATGGGGTCGCACTACCACGCCGAGGCGTGGCGGCGGTTCGGTGACGAACAGTTCGACATCGTGGTGATCGGTGGCGGGGTGGTCGGGGTCGGCGCCGCGCTCGACGCCGCCACACGCGGTCTGCGGGTGGCGCTGGTCGAGGCGCGCGACATCGCCTCGGGGACCTCGAGCAGGTCGTCGAAGATGTTCCACGGCGGCCTCCGTTACCTGGAACAACTCGAGTTCGGTCTCGTCCGTGAGGCCCTCAGGGAGCGCGAGCTCTCGCTGCGCTTGCTGGCCCCGCACCTGGTGAAACCCCTCCCGTTCCTCTACCCGCTCACTCAGCGGGTCTGGGAGCGGCCGTATGTGGCGGCGGGAATCTTCCTCTACGACCGCATGGGCGGCGCCAAATCGGTGCCGGGCCAGCGCCATGTGACACGATCGGGCGCGCTGCGCGTGGCTCCGGCACTCAAGCGCAACTCGCTCATCGGCGGAATCCGGTATTACGACACGGTCGTCGACGACGCCCGGCACAGCCTCACCGTGGCCCGCACCGCGGCCAACTATGGCGCGGTCATCCGCACTTCGACGCAGGTGATCGGCTTTCTCCGCGAATCCGACCGCGTACTCGGAGTGCGCGTGCGGGACACCGAGAGCGGCGACGTCACCGAGGTGCGCGCCCACTGCGTCATCAACGCCGCCGGGGTGTGGACCGACGAGGTCCAGGCGTTGTCCAAGCAGCGCGGTCACTTCAAGGTGCGCGCGTCGAAGGGCGTGCACATCGTGGTGCCGCGCGACCGGATCGTCAGCGAGACCGCGATCATCCTGCGCACCGCCAATTCGGTGCTGTTCGTGATCCCGTGGGAGACCCACTGGATCATCGGCACCACCGACACCGACTGGAACCTCGACCTCGCACATCCGGCCGCCACCCGTGCGGACATCGACTACATCCTGGAGCGTGTCAACGAGGTGCTGGTCACCAAGCTGACCCACGACGACATAGAAGGCGTGTACGCCGGTCTGCGGCCGCTGCTGGCCGGTGAGGACGACGAGACGTCGAAACTCTCGCGCGAGCACGCCGTCGCCACCGTTGCGCCGGGATTGGTGGCGATCGCGGGCGGCAAGTACACCACCTACCGGGTGATGGCCGCCGACGCCGTCGAAGCCTGCAACGACTTCATCCCCACCCGCGTAGCGCCGTCGATCACCGAGCGGGTGCCGCTCCTCGGCGCCGACGGGTACTTCGCGCTCATCAACCAGTGCGAGCATCTCGGACAGCGGTACGGCCTCCACCCGTACCGGATTCGACGACTGCTCAACCGTTACGGCTCGCTGATCGACGACGTTCTCTACTACGCGTCCGAGGACAGGTCACTGCTCGCACCGCTGGGCGCGGCGCCGCAGTATCTCCGCGTCGAAGTGGTCTACGCGGCGGTCGCCGAGGCCGCACGGCATCTCGAGGACGTGCTGGCGCGGCGTACCCGTATCGCGATCGAGTACTCCCATCGCGGCGTCGACTGTGCCGACGAGGTCGCCGACCTGCTCGCCCCGATCCTGGGCTGGACCACCGAACAGCGCGACTTCGAGGTCGCGACCTACATCGCCCGGGTCGAGGCCGAGGTGGCCTCGCAGCAGCAACCCGACGACGACTCGGCCGACGCCCTGCGGGCGGCCGCACCCGAGGCGCGGTCGGAGATCCTGGAGCCGGTGCCCGTCCCCGAGTGAGACCGCCGGCCACCCGGCGAACTCGGAGACTTTGTCCTCTGTCGCCACCGTCTCTCGTAGAGGATCATCGAACTGGGGAAGAAGGGACTGATCATGATGGAGATGCCGGTTCAGATACTCGCTCCGGAAGAAGCCTGGGAGTTGCTCGGCTCCGGGGAGCTGGGACGGATAGCGTTGAGCGTCAACGACACTCCCGACATCTTCCCGGTCAACTACTATGCGGCGGACGGGAAGATCACCTTGCGTACGGGTGAGGGGACCAAACTCGCCGAGGTGGTCGTGAACAACCGGGTGGCGTTCGAGTCCGACGCCCACACCGACACCGGTGGGTGGAGTGTGGTGGCCAAGGGCTCGGCGCGGATTCTGTCCGCACTGAGTGAGATCGAGGCCGCCGACCGGTTGCCGCTGCGTCCGTGGATCGCGACGGTCAAGTACAACTACGTGGAGATCGCGGTCGAGGAGATCACCGCGCGTCGTTTCGAGTTCGGACCCGAACCCGAACGCTACCCCGTCTGACACCGCGATCAACTCTGGCAGCGTGGGCACCAGTAGACGGATCGCTCGCCACCGGTCGAGGCGAGTTCGCCGCGTTTGATGATCGTCGCGCAGCGGCGGCACAGCTGTCCGTTGCGGCCGTACACCCACATGCGCGCGTTCGGTGAAGTGTTGCCGGTGGTGGTCCGGGCCGAGCGCATCCGGTTGGCCCACAGCAGCCGCCGGCTGAGGTCGACCATCGGACCGAGGTCCACGTCTCCGACCGGACGGGTCGGGAGAACGCCACGCAGATAACAGATCTCGCTGCGGAAGACGTTGCCGACGCCGGCCATCAGGCGTTGGTCGAGCAGCGCCGCGCCGATGGTCTGCTCGGGGTCGGCGCCGAGGCGGCGGATCGCCTCCGCGCGGTCGAAGTCGTCGGCCAGCAGATCCGGCCCCAGATATGCGAGGGCGGCGTCGGGGTCGGCGAGGAGTTCGAGGGTGCCGAGATCGAAGCCGACGGCTTCGTGATCGTCGGTGCGCAGCACCACCCGCGCCTGGTACGCGGGGCGACGCCACTTCTGGCCCCGGCGATGCACATGCCAGACACCCTCCATCTTCAGATGGGAATGAATGCTGACCGCGTCGCCTGCACCGGGTTCGCTCTCGTCGACGTCGATGAGCAGATGCTTTCCCTTCGACCTGACCCCGACGACGGTCCGTCCCGACAGGTCGGAGGTGGCCAGCGACGGGATGCGGAACTGCGTCGAGATGAGTGTGCGTCCTTCCAGGCCCTGACGAAGCCGGGCGGCCGCGGCGAAGACCGTGTCGCCCTCAGGCATGGGTTCCGTACCGGAGTCGGATGCCGCGCGGGGTCGTGGCGAAACCGGCCTCGACGAGGACCTTCCCGAAGTCTGTGCCGCGCACCGGTTCCGAGTCGATCTGGTCGATCGTCAACCGGGAGATGCGGCCCGCACGGACCAGGGCCACCAGTGCTCCGGCAGCGGATTCCAGGGCAGGGATCGAGTCGGTGAAGGTCAGGAGCGTCTTGCCGCCGCGTTCGACGAAGCACACGAGCTCGCCGTCGATCAGCACCACCAGCGCGCCGGGCTTGCGACCCGGTCGGTGACCGGCGTCGGTATCCCGGGACCTCGGCCACTCCAGCGCCGCACCGAACGGGTTCGCCGGGTCGGTGGCGGCGAGGATGGTGGCCTCGCGCGGGGACTTGCGGTCGGGTAGGGCATGTCGCCGCAACTCGTCGACCGTGGCCGGGGAGGCGAACTGTGCGCCGCCGAGTCCGTCGACGTAGTAGCCGCGACGAACCTGGCCGTTGTCCTCGAAGACGGTGAGCGCCTTGTACACCCGGGCGAATCCGCCGGTCACCTCTTCGGCGGTGACGCTGCCCCGGGTGATCACGCCGTACCGGGTGAGCAATTGATCGCACAGCGCCTGCGTGGCGATCGTCGGGTCGATCTCGGGCCGGTCCAGTGCGAACCACCGACCGCTCGCGGTCGGCGCGACCGGTGGCCCGGACGCGTGCTCGGTCAGGTAGCGCGCGGAGAGGCGTCCGGCGCGGAGTCGTGGGGCGCGGCCTCGTGCGCGGTGGGCGGGTGCCGACCGTGGAGTCGACGGACTTCGCCGGGGATGGAGCAGCGCGCGCACCGGAGCGAAGGTGTCGTTGCTGACCTGACCGGCCCAGACCAGGTCCCACAGGGCGCTCTCGACATCGGCGGCGGGCGTCGTCGTACCCGTGCTGATGTCGCCGGCGATCTGTGGGAACCGCAGTGCACCACCGGGTTCGAGGGCGGTGGTGATGGCGTCGTGGACGGTGGTGGTGTCGATGGTGTCGGACTCGGGGAGGGTGAACGCGGCGACGTCGGCCGGATGCAGGGCCACCCAGCCGTCGGCGTTGCCGATGCGGCCGTGTCCCGACCAGACGACCTCGCCACTGCTCAGCAGCTCGTCGAGCATGGACGGTGCGTAGTCGGTGACGCGTGCGGGCAGGATCAGCGACTCCCAGGCCGACGCCGGGAGCGGATATCCGGCGAGCTGGTCCACGACCGTCGCCACTCCGTCCACGCCGCGCAACTGCGTCCCGGGTGACCCGTGCTGCCACTCGACGAGAAATCTGGTGAGGACCTCGGTACCGACCGGTGCGACCTCGGCCCGGCTCGCGGCGAGCGACCCACGACGGATCTGCCCGAGGACGTCGGTGTGGCACCACTGGGTTGTCGGCGCCGTCCCCTGAGCCGGATCGGCCGGTCTGGTCTCCGGGAGGAAATCACCTTCGACGACGCGTCGTTCGCCCGCGAGGCGGGCCAGGGTGTCGCGCACGACGGCCGTCGCGATCCCCAGGGCCGCCGCCGCGTCGGCGATGGTGAACGGCCCGTGGGTGCGGGCGTAACGTCCGATGAGGTCGCCGATCGGATCAGGTACCGGTTCGAGGAAGGCGGCCGGAATGCCCAGTGGTGCAGGGACTCCGAGTGCGTCGCGCAACCGTGCGGTGTCGTCGATCGAGGCCCAGAGCGCACGCCGGTTGTGGTTGACGGAGATGATCTGACCGCTGCGGTGCAGCTCGGCGAGCACTTCGGCCACCGGCGTCTCGCCGCGGTACCGGGCCTCGACCTCCTCGGTGGTCAGCGGTCCGAGCCAGCGGAGCAGGTCGACGATGTCTTCGGCGTCGCGCGCCTGTCGATCCGGGGACAGCCGTTGTAGGCGGGCGATGACCTCGGCGATGACACCGGGATCGAGCAACTCGCGCAGGTCGACGCGGCCCAGCAGTTGCGCCAGCAGGCTGGTGTCGAGTGACAGTGCGGCGGCACGGCGTTCGGCGAGTGGTGCGTCGTCGGCGTACATGAAGGCGCCGACGTAGCCGAACAGCAGCGACGCCGCGAACGGCGACGGACTCGGCGTCTCGGTCTCCACGACGCGGATCCGGCGCGAACGGATGCGGCTGAGCAGATCGAGCAGGGCGGGGAGGTCGTATACGTCCTGCAGACACTCCCGCACCGCCTCGAGGACTATCGGGAAGTCGGGGAACTTGGATGCCACCGAGAGCAATTGGGCGCTGCGCTGGCGCTGCTGCCAGAGCGGTGCGCGGCGTCCCGGATCGCGGCGGGGCAGAAGCAGTGCACGCGCGGCACATTCGCGGAATCTCGAGGCGAACATCGACGAGTCGGCGAGGCCGTCGGTGACGAGCTGTTCGACCTCGTCGGGGTCGAGGAGGAAGACATCGGCGCCCGGGGGCGCGTCGTCGGTGTCGGGGAGGCGGAGGATGATCCCGTCGTCGGACGCGGTGGTGGCGCCTTCTATGCCGAGCGTCGCGAGGAGTCGCTGGGAGATGGCGCTCGCCCACGGTGCGTGGACCCGCAGACCGTACGGGGAGTGCAGGATGACGCGCCAGTCGCCGAGTTCGTCGCGGAACCGTTCGACGACGAGTGTCCGGTCGGTGGGGACATGTCCGGTCGCCTCGCGTTGTTCGGCGATGAGGGTGGCGAGGTTGGTGCGGGCGTTCTCGGTCAGCCCGAGGCGCTCGGCGTGGGTGTCGAGCTTCCCGGGGTCGGCGATGGACCCGGTGAACGCCCCGATCGCCGCGCCGAGTTCGGCGGGACGCCCGATCGCGTCGCCGATCCAGAACGGCAGCCGGCCGGGTTGGCCGAACGCCGGCGACACCAGGACACGGTCGTGGGTGATGTCCTCGATCCGCCAGCTCGTCGCGCCCAGCGCGAACACATCGCCGACCCGCGACTCGTAGACCATCTCCTCGTCGAGTTCACCGACGCGCGTGGACTTCTCACCGGTATCGATGCGGCCCGCTCGCTGCGCTCCCGGCGCCGAGACCATGAAGACGCCGAACAGCCCGCGATCCGGGATCGACCCACCGGAGGTCACCGCGAGTCGTTGGGCACCACGGCGACCCGTGATCACGCCCGCGTCGCGATCCCAGTTGACCCGGGGGCGCAGTTCGGCGAACTCGTCGGAAGGGAACCGTCCGGCGATGAGATCGAGCGTCGCGTCGAAGACCCCGCGTCCGAGATCTTTGTAGGGAGCGGCCCGGCGGACCACCTCGTACCAGTGGTCGACCTCGAGATCGTCGACGGCGGCGGCCGCGATGGTCTGCTGGGCAAGGATGTCCAGGGGATTCTGGGGAACCTTGATCTCCTCGATCGCACCGTCGAGCATGCGCTCGACGGTGACCGTGCAGTGCAGCAGGTCGGTGCGGTGTTTGGGGTAGAGGATGCCCTGGCTGATCTCGCCCACCTGGTGGCCCGCGCGGCCGATACGTTGCAGACCGCTCGCGACCGACGGCGGTGCCTCGACCTGGATCACCATATCCACCGCACCCATGTCGATGCCGAGTTCCAGCGAACTGGTCGCCACCACGCACGCGAGACGACCGGCCTTGAGGTCGTCTTCGATCTGGGCGCGGTGCTCCTTGCTCACCGAACCGTGGTGGGCACGCGCGAGAACGGCTTCGGCGCCGGAGCTCGCCCCGCTGCCCATCACGAACGCCGGGGCCCCGCCCGCGACCGTCGGATTGGCCCTGGGTTCGGTGGTTGTGCCTTGTCGCCCGGCGTGGATCTCGTTGAGCCGCGCGGTCAGCTTCTCGGCGAGGCGTCGCGAGTTCGCGAACACGATCGTCGCCCGGTTGGCCTCGATCTGGTCGACGATCGACGCCTCGACGTACGGCCACAGCGAACCGGCGGTGGGAGAGAAGGCATCGTCGAGTTCGGCCGGGTCGGCGCCGTCGGGACCGGGGGCCGGCGGGATGTTGGCCATGTCCTCGACCGGGACGTCGACGCGGAGGTCGAAGGTCTTGTCGGCCTTCGGTTTGACCACCTGGCACGGGGCCGACCCGGACAGGAACCCGGCGACGACCTGGGGTGGCCGCACGGTCGCCGACAGGCCGATCCGCTGAGCGGGTTTCTCGAGCAGTTCGTCGAGGCGCTCGAGGGTCAGCGCCAGGTGCGTGCCGCGTTTGGTCGCGGCGACCGCGTGCACCTCGTCGACGATGATCGCCTCGACGTTCGTGAGACTCTCCCGCGCCGCCGAGGTCAGCATGAGGTAGAGCGACTCCGGGGTGGTGATCAGGATGTCGGGCGGGGTCTTCACCAGGGCGCGGCGGTCGGCCGCCGAGGTGTCGCCGGAGCGGACGCCGACCGTGATGTTCGGTTCGGGCAGGTTCAGTTCCTGCGCGGCGCGGGTGATGCCGGTGAGCGGCGCGCGCAGGTTGCGCTCCACGTCGACGGCGAGCGCCTTCAGCGGCGAGATGTAGACGACCTTCGTGCCCGGACGGCGTGCAGCGGTGTCGGCGGCGAGCCGGTCGAGGGCCCAGAGGAACGCCGCCAGGGTCTTGCCGGAGCCGGTCGGTGCGATGACCAGCGTGTTCGCGCCGTCGGCGATCGAGGTCCAGGCGCCCTTCTGCGCCGCGGTCGGCTTGGTGAACGCCCCGGTGAACCATCGCCGGGTGGGGGCGGTGAAGCGGTCGAGTACCGAAGGGCGGGGCATCTCTCCACTATGTCTCACATGTGTGACAGGTCGGGGTATACAGTCATCTCACGCCTGTACGGGGAATCCGGTGAGAATCCGGAACGGTCGCGCCACTGTGAACGACGAACCGGACGCGGTCGAGGATTTCGACGGTGCCTGGGGAAGACATGAGTCAGGATGCCGTGCCGGCGAGTAACTGATCCACCACACTCACCGACGCGAGATCGGCGAAAGGACATCCCGATGACAGCTCCCCGTACGTCCGAAGCAGTCACACCCGCACCGCGCGCTCTCGCGGTACCGAATCTGTCGGTCGCCGGCGCGGCGCTCTGGCTGAGCCTCACCGTGCTGCTGGCCGGGCTCGCCTACTACTTCCTCGGCTACGACCAGGGTGTCGTCTCCGTCTTCGGCGAGGACACGCACGTGCACGAGTTCGTGCACGACGCCCGCCACTTCCTCGGCTTTCCCTGCCACTGAGTCGTTCTGACCCGATCGGTAGGGACAAGTTCACATGGAGAAGAGATTCATCGGCGCAGGCCTGCTGTCGGGCCTGATCGCCGGCATCCTGTCGTTCGTCTTCGCACGGTTCTACATCGAACCCGTGGTGTCGAAGGCCGTCGACTACGAGGGCGCCCGCTCAGAGGCCGAGGAGACACTGGCCCATGCCGCCGAGGCGGGTGGCCACCACCACGGCGACGGCGGTGAGGTCTTCACCCGCGCCATGCAGGAGAACCTGGGCGCCGGCGTCGGCAACCTGGTGTTCGCGCTGTGCATGGGGGCGTTCTTCGCGGTCGCCTTCACCGTGCTGTGGAGCTACCTCGGCAACCGGTATCCCGCCACCGATGCCCGCGCGGTCGCCGGAGTGATCGGTGCGATCGGTTTCGTGGCCGTCTTCGGCGTGCCGTTCTTCGCCTACCCGGCCAATCCGCCGGCCGTAGGGGACGACGACACGATCGGGGATCGGACCGGCGCCTTCCTGACCATCACCGTCGTGTCGCTGGTGCTGGCGATCGCAGCCGTCGTACTCGCGCTGTGGCTGCGTCCGCGGATCGGCGGGTTGGTGTCGGCGGTCGTGGGCGGCGCGGCGTATCTGACAGCGGTCGGTATCACGATCGCGTTCCTGCCGTCGTTCAGCGAGGTGCCCGATCCGGTGCGCGACGAATCCGGTCGGATCGTGTTCCCGGGATTCCCGGCGGATGTGGTCGCCGACTTCCGCGTGTACACGATCACCAACCAGGTCATCCTGTGGACGGTGCTGACGGTGACCTTCGCGCTGATCCTCGGCGCGATGGCGCGGTCGAAGAACCCGACCGCGCGCCGGACGGTCGACGCCGCCGAGAACTGAACGGGCCCGGACGTTCTCATGCAGATCATCACCGCCGGGCGCGCCGGTCCCAACAGATCGGTGCGCTTCGGCGGTGATGCGCCGCTGGACGAGCGCGGGCGGCGCGACATCGAAGCGCTCGCCGCATCGGTCGCCGGACCGGTGACGCTTTGCGGACCCGAGGCCGCGACCCGCGAGACTGCCCGGCTCCTGGGCGGGCGGCCGGAAGTCGACGACGCGCTCCGGACACTCGACGTCGGTTCCTGGGCGGGATCGACGCCCGAGGAGATCGACCCGCGCGACCTCGCGGCCTTCTTCACCGACCCGGCGGCCCGACCCCACGGCGGCGAGAGCGTGGCGGTATTCGTGCGCAGGGTGCACGCCTGGCGCGACCACCACGACACCGCGATGGCCTCGATCGTGGTCGCGATGCCCGTCGCCCAGGCGCTCCTGTGCGACGACCCGGGCCGATACTTCGGGATCGAGGTCCGTCCGGCGGCCTCCTACCTCTGGTCGAGACCCTGAAGAAACGAATTCGCGCAGACGTACCTAGACATCCTGAGTGACTCCTGACACAGTTGAGTCGGCAAAACTGAAACGTGTTCGCCCCGGCGGGCACCGGTCTGGGAGAGTGACGATGTTCGAGTGGTCCGAAGAAGATCTGATGGTGCGGGACGCGCTGCGCGCGTTCATCGACAAGGAGATCCGGCCACATCTCGACGAGCTCGAGTCCGGCGTACTGCCCCCGTACGACATCACCCGCAAGCTGCTGTCGACCTTCGGGGTCGATGCGATGGCCAAGGATGCGCTGGAGAAGGAACTCGCCGCAGAAGCCAACGGGGAGAAGAAATCTTCCGGTGACGGCGGCGGTATGGGCGGCTCGATGTTCATGATGGTCAACATCGAGCTCGCGGGTGTGTGCCTGGGCCTCGTCGCGTCGCTGGGTGTGAGCATGGGCTTGACCGCCTCGACGATCCGCGGCAAGGGCACGCTCGCGCAGAAGAAGCGCTGGCTGCCCGAGCTGGTCACGATGGAGAAGGTCGGCGCCTGGGCGATCACCGAACCCGATTCGGGCTCCGACGCGCTCGGCGGCATGAAGACGACCGTCCGCCGCGATGGTGACGACTACATCCTGAACGGGCAGAAGACGTTCATCACCAACGGCCCGTACGCCGACACCATCGTCGTGTTCGCGAAACTCGACGACGGCAGCGGAACGCCGATGCGTGACCGCAAGGTGCTGTCCTTCGTCCTCGACAAGGGGATGCCGGGGCTCACCCAGGGCAAGCCGTTCAAGAAGATGGGCATGATGAGTTCGCCGACCGGTGAGCTGTTCTTCGACAACGTCCGGGTCGGCAAGGACCGTCTGCTCGGCGAGACCGAGGACACCGGGGGAGATTCCCGTGGTTCCGAAGGCGCGAAGGCCGGCTTCACCGCCGAACGTGTCGGCATCGCCGCACTGTCGCTGGGCATCATCAACGAGGCGCAGCGACTGTCGATCGACTACGCCAAGACGCGCAAGCTGTGGGGTCAGGAGATCGCCCAGTTCCAGCTCATCCAGCTCAAGCTCGCCGAGATGGAGATCGCCCGGATCAACGTGCAGAACATGCTCTTCAGCACGATCGAGCGGGGCAAGGCGGGTAAGCCGCTGAGCCTGTCGGAGGCGTCGGCGATGAAGCTCTACTCGTCGAAGGCCGCCACCGACGTGGCGATGGAAGCCGTTCAGCTGTTCGGCGGCAACGGGTACATGGCCGAGTACCGGGTCGAGCAGCTCGCGCGAGATGCGAAGTCGCTCATGATCTACGCCGGCAGCAACGAGATCCAGGTGACCCACGTCGCCAAGGGGCTGCTGCGCGGCTGACCGGCGAACCGCACCGAGCGACGGCCCCGGCAGAAGCCTGCCGGGCCGTCGCTCGTCGTTGTTTGTGGCGAGAAGGCATCGATCTGAGCCCTTTTCGGCGTCACCGCGCGTGATATGAGTCGTGGCCGTCGACAATACGACGTGATTCGTCGATGCCCCTCAGGAGAGGTATGGCAATGTGAGGTCTTCGAGTGGTCGAGGACGCCGCATCCGCTGCCCAGGACGGCGGGCGACTGTGAGGTGAACGATGGGTGGCAAGAAGCATCGCGGGAAGAATTCCGTCAGTGGTCTTTCGGGCGTGGCCGCGACCGATCAACCGGCGGCGGTCGACCGGGCGACGATCGATTCCGGAATCCTCCTCCTGAAGTACTGGCTCGAGGTCAGTCAGGAACAGCAGACGCTGCGCCTCCAGAGTCGCATCGACGATCCGCGCAAGATCTGGAAGCTGTCGAAGGTCGACCTCGAGTCCTACAGCCGCTGGTACGACTTCTCGCGGGCGCGCGACGAGATGTTCCGTTACACCGACACCGGCTGGGCGCCTTGGTACGTCGTGTCCAACGACGACAAGAAGCGCGGCCGGCTCAACGTGATCAGCCATCTTCCCTACCAGGAGCGGTGAGGTGACCGCCGACCAATCAGCGGTGTGGCGTTGCCTGGACGCGGTCGCACCGCGGCGAGCGCGCGCATGAGCGTCGGCAGGTCGGCGCTCTGGCGCCTTCCAGGTCTCGCGACGGCCCGGGGATACAAGCGCGAGTGGCTTCGTACCGACGTCACCGCCGGTCTGGTGCTCACCGCGCTGCTCATCCCCGCCGGGATGGGCTACGCCGAAGCCGCCGGGCTGCCCGCCTATGCGGGCCTGTGGGCGACGATCGTGCCGCTGCTCGCCTATGCCGTGGTCGGCCCGTCGAAGATCCTTGTGCTCGGCCCGGATTCGTCGCTCGCGCCGCTGATCGCCGCGGCGGTCCTGCCACTGGCCGCGGTCGGTGACCCGGAGGACGCCCTCGCACTCGCCGGGATCCTCGCCGTGCTCGTCGGCGCAATTCTCCTCCTGGGCGGCTTTCTTCGGCTCGGATTCGTCACCGAACTCCTGTCCAAGCCGCTGCGACTCGGCTATCTGAACGCGATAGCGCTCATCGTCGTCGTGGGACAGTTGCCGAAACTGCTCGGCTTCTCGGTCGACGCCTCGGGGTTGTTCCAGGAGATCGGTGAGATCGTCACCTCCGTGGTCGCCGGTGACGTCGACCCGGTCGCCGCCGCGATGGGGATCGCCTGTCTCGTGGTCATCGTGGCCTTTCGACGCTGGCTCCCGCGGATACCGGGGGTTCTTGTCGCGGTGGTGGGTTCGATCGTGGTGATCGCCCTGTTCGGACTCGACGACGACATCGGGATGGTCGGCGCGCTGCCGGCGGGACTGCCCCTTCCGCAGTACGGCGGCATCGACTGGGACGACGTGCTGTCCCTCGTCGGACCCGCCGCGGGGATCGCGCTGATCGCCTTCGCCGACTCCGGGGTGCTGTCGCGGACCTTCGCCGCCCGGCGCGGTGAGGACGTCGACGGCAGCACGGAGATGAAGGCGATCGGCACGGCCAACCTCGCCAGTGGACTCTTCGGTGGATTCCCCATCTCGGCGAGCGGTTCCCGAACGCCGGTCGCCGAACAGGCCGGTGCGCACACCCAGCTCGCGGGCGTCGTGGGAGCGGCCGCGGTACTGGTGTTCGTCCTGGCGGCTCCCGGCGTGACCGCCTATCTGCCCGACGCGACGCTGGCGGCAGTCGTCATCGTCGCGGCGACCGCGCTCATCGACATACCCGGGATGGTCCGGGTGTGGAAGTTGAGCAAGATCGAATTCGGCTTGGCCGCGGCGGCATTCCTCGGCGTTGCGCTCGTGGGTGTTCTCCAGGGCATCCTGGTCGCGATCGGACTGTCCTTCGTCGCCGTGGTGGCGCGCGCCTGGCAGCCGTACCGAACAGAACTGGTGGAGTTGGGGGACACCGGCTTTCACGACGTCGTCCGGCATCCGGAGGGCCACCGGATTCCCGGGCTCGTGCTGGTCCGTTTCGACGCGCCGCTGTTCTTCGCCAACGGCAAGATCTTCGCCTCACACGTTCGGGAAACGTTGGCGCGCCGCGGGTCACCGGTCGACTGGGTCATCGTCGCCGCCGAACCGATCACCGGTCTCGACACGACCGCCGCAGATGAACTCGTCGATCTCGACCGCTCGCTCGAGTCGTCTTCGGTCCGACTGGTGTTCGCGGAGCTCAAGGGGCCGGTCAAGGACAAGCTCATTCGGTTCGAAACCGATGACCGATTCGACGAATCGCGGTTCTATCCCACGGTCGAGTCGGCGGTCGAGGCGTACCGGAACCGTGGTTCAGCCACCGCTGAGCCGCGGCCGGAGCAGATCCCGTAACCGGACCCAGTCGAGTTGCGGCGGTGCGACACGGATCTCGGGACGCTCTCGAGGGACACGGACACGCAACGCACCCGGGGCGATGGTGCAGCGCACCGGAGTCCGGAGTCGCACCGACTCGCCGTCGATACCGACCGGGATCTCGGCGGCGTCGGCGTCGACGATGACCTGCGTCGCCGTGCGCTGTACGAGGCCTTGTTGGTGGCCGCGCCGGAGCAGGCCCACGGCCTGGCGGGTGTCGGCGACCGAGACGGTGACCACGCCGAGTAATCCGGAGTCGATGCGCGTTCGGCGTCCAAGCCCCGCCAGGTCATTGGTGGCGTAGGGACCGTTGCTCACCAGGATCGCCTGTGGCCCGGTCACGGTGTCGTCGCCGATCCGGGCTCGCAAGCCCGGCCCGGAGTCCGCGCCGAGCAGGTCCGGCAGCATCCGCAGGACCGTTCCGGTCTTGTCGTCGCGGTACTGCGGACTCTGCACGACCTCCGCATAGACGCCGAATGACGCGTTGTTGACGAACGGGCGCCCATTGATCCAGCCGAGGTCGACGTGCAACTCGATTCCGTCGTGAAGTGCGTCCAGACATCGGGTGGGATCGCGCCGGTCCAGCCCGAGGTCGAGCGCGAAGTGATTTCGGGTGCCCGCGCTGATCACGAGGAACGGCACCTGTTGTTCGGCGGCCACGGCGGCCACCAGGGCCTGCGTGCCGTCACCGCCTGCCACCCCGAGGAGGTCGGCTCCTCGTCTCACCGCATCCCTGGCCAGTTCGGTGACGTCGACCTGTTCCGGCCCGCTCAGCAAGGCGACCTCGGCGCCGAGTTCCTCGGCCCGGCGCTGCAGGTCGAAGCGGCCGACCTTGCCGCCGCCCGACCGTGGATTCATCACCAGGAAGGGACGGCTCACCGGCGTCGCCGGATGTTCCGGCATGAGTGACTGTGCCCGAGGCGGTCGCAATGCTCGTCGGGCGCAGGCGATCGCGACAACGACCAGTGCCCCTGAAGCGATCACGACCCAGAGCTGGCGTTCGCGGATCAAGAAGACTGCCAGAAGTGGAAGCTGGATGACGGCGACGACAGCGGCCAGTGCGCGGATCGCGCCGCGGCTGATGAGGAACCAGTAGATCGCCACGACGATGACCACGGCACACGCGATACAGACCAGCAGCAGTAACACCAGTGCCCGCAGTCCCGACATGGCGACCGGGAGCAGCAGCGCGACGATCACCGCCGCGACTGCCGCACGCGCCCACCATCGACGAGAGACCGGTTCCTCGTCGACGGCCGTACCCGGCTCCTGCCTCATACCGTCGCGTCGTCCTGCCACGCCCGTGCCGGCCGGATCACGATCTCGATCACCAGCAACGTGACGAGTGCGAAGAACGCGATGAGCAGGACGACGAGGCCGGTCGGGTAGTTCCAGAACATGAGCAGCACCGCGGCGATGCCGATGACGGTCGCCCGCAGCGCGATGCGCGCACGGTAGGCGGTTGTCTCGAAGGCATTCGGTGGGCGTGCCTTCCGTAGATGTTGCAGGGAGTCGAGACCGTGTGAGAACCCGTGCCGCACCGCGGCGGCAGACGACGAACCGCCGATCAGATAGGCGCCGATCGCGATCACGAGTCCCAGCACGGCAACGGCTCGCAGTGCGAGTCGGAGTGGTTCGGTCACGGTGTCGGCGATGACGGCTGCTGCGTCGGGCGACAACACCTCCGCCGGTATGTCATCGAGATACAGTGCGCGGACGACGATCAGCGAGATCGCCAGGACGAGCATGCCCACCACCAACGACAGTCCGGCGAGGGAGAGCGCGCGGAGTCGTCGACCTCGTGGTGCGATCGCGACGGCGCCCAGGGCACATGCGATCGCGAGCCACGGCAGGACGTCGGCGACGGTGTCGAGCGTGGAGACCGCGCGTTGCGCGCGGATCAGTTCCGGTGACCGGAACAGCACGAACTGCTTGTCGACGGCGGGGATCTTCTCGGCGAAGGTGAACCCGCTGTCCAGGAGGCGCTTCTTGACGTTCTCGATCACCGTCCCGAGCGAGATGCTCACGGTTCCCGACTCATCGACGGTCACCGAGGACGGTCCGACGTCTCCGGTCACCACGGCGACGAGAGCGGCATGCGCCCTGCGATTGGCCTCCACCCAGAGCGTTTCGAACTGGTCGCTGGTGACCAGGGACGACACCGTCTGCTGTACGAAGGTGCGGGCCTGGCCGGCGAGGACCGGTGCGAGTCCGTCGATCGCACGATCCACGCGGGGCGCGTTCGCGGTGGCGGGAGCCGCATCGCTCAGCGCGTTGAGGGCGTTCGCCGTCAGCGCCTCGACGTCGATCCGCTGGAAGATCTCGTCGGTGACCGTGTCGGTGATCTCGGCCTGCAACGTGGGTTCCGAGGCCAGCGGTGCGACCGTCGTCAGATAGCGGTCGGTGTCGAGGATCTCCCCGCGCACGAAGCGGGAGGTGACCGAGGTGATCGCCAGCAGTGCGACGAGGACGCACAGGACCCCGACCGCGAACCAGCGCCAGCCGGACCGCCGTTTCGCGGCGCCGGCCGACGCTGGTTCGCCCGTCTCGGCCCGTTCGCGGAGCCGGGCAACCTCGGCGCGCAGCTGCTCGAGTTCGGCACGTTCGGAGGTGCTGATGGGGAAACCCCCGGGCGGTTCCTGATCGCCCCCAGGGGTTTCCGTGTTCACCGATGGCGCCGGTCTGCGTCAGCGGTAGTCGGCCCGGGGATTCCAGGTCGAGACCGCCCAGATGACGACCACATCGAGCGCGATGATCAGCACCGACCACCACGGGTAGTACGGCAGCCACAGGAAGTTGGCGATGATGGAGAGGGCGGCGATCACGATGGCGGTGAATCTGGCCCAGCCGGCACCGCTGACGAGTCCGGCGCCGACGATGATCGCGATGGCGCCCAGCACGATGTGGATCCAGCCCCAGGTCGTGAAGTCGAACTTGTACACGTAGTCGACTCCGCGGACGAAGACCTCGTCCTTGGCCACGGCCGCGATGCCCTGTGCGAGTTGGACGACACCGACGACGATCAGGATGATCGCCGCGCCGATGGACGTTCCGGCGGCGATACCCTGCTTGGCAGAAAGGGTTCCGCCGTCGTCTACGGGTGCAGTATGTGTCATGGTGCCCTCCTCTGGACTGTCGGATAATGAGGAGTGTGCGTCTCGGCGTGGCGATCTCGCAGGAATTCTGCCGAAATGTTTGTTCTTTGTTCCCAATTGCCTTCCAAATGAAATGTCTTGTGCACCAGACTTGTTAGGGAACCAAAGAATTCTTTATCCGATGTTGAACGCCTGTTTGTCAGCTCTTTAACTTCGGCGTTTGTCGCCGAATTCGGGGTGCGTGAGCCGCCAGATCCGGTCCCGTGACATCGGCGTCTCGTACGGGCGGACGTCGAGGGCACGTCGGATGGCGTTCGCCAGCGCGGGAGCGACCGGGTTGAAGGGGGACTCCGACATCGATTTGGCCCCGAACGGACCGAGTTCGTCGGCGGTGTCGGCGAAGTAGACCTCGGTGAACGGGATGTCGGCCATCTGGGGAACACGGTAGGTGCGGAACACCTTGGTCAGCGGTGCGCCGTGGTCGTCGAACATGATCTCCTCGTAGAGGGCAGAGCCGATGCCCTGCGCCACACCGCCTTCCACCTGACCCCGGCACTGTTCGGGATTCATCACGGTGCCGGCGTCGGCCGCGTGGACGGATTGCAGGATCGCGACGGTCCCGGTCTCGGTGTCCACCGCCACCCGGAAGGCCTGCACATCGAATGCGATGGAACGCATCTCGCCCCGTTCCTCGCCGGCGGCGATGGCGCGCGGGCCGTCCGGATGCAGCACCCGGTGACGGTCGTCGACCGTGTCGATCAGGTGTCGGAACCCGATCAGCCGATCATCGGCAAGGGCTCCGTCCGAACGCATTTGGATGTGGGCGGGATCGACACCGGTGAGTCGGCTCGCGGCCCCGACGAGAATGTCGCGGAGTGCGAGGCAGGCGCCGTACACGGCCTTGCCGGCGACGGTGGTACCCGCAGAGGCGAACGCTCCGGTGTCGTGTGTGACGGCGTCGGTGTCCCCGTGCCACAACGAGACCCGGCCCGGTTCGGTCGACAGCGCGGTCGCGACGATCTGCGTGTGGACCGTCGTGGTGCCGTTGCCGAACTCACAGGTCCCGACACCGACGTGATAGGTGCCGGCGGAGTCGACCGCCACGGTGACATCCGCGAAATGACCGCGTGGGGCCATGGTGGCGATCGCGGAGATCGCCATCCCTTCGCCGATGCGCCACCGTGGTCCGGGCGGGACGACGGCACCGTTGCCCCGCCGCAGGGCGGACTCGGCCAGGTCGAGGCACTGGTCGAGACCGTAACTGCCGTAGACCAGGTCCACCTCGGGGTCGGGACGTGCGATGAGTAGCGGATCGCCGTCGGCCACGGCATTGCGACGCCGGAGTTCGAAGGGGTCGAGGCCGAGGCGGACCGCGAGCTCGTCCATCGCGCACTCGACGGCGAAGATCACCTGCCCGAGACCGTAGCCGCGGAACGCGCCCGACGGCGGGTTGTTGGTGTAGACGACCTCGGCGTCGATCCTCTTGACCGGGCAGTTGTACACCGAGACCGACTCGGCGCAGGCATGGAACATCACGCCGATCGCGTGGTTGCCGTACGCACCGGTGTCCGACAACACGTCGACTCGCAGCGCGGTGAGCCGGCCGCCGTCGTCGGCCCCGAGATCCACCGTCACCCGCATCGGGTGGCGATAGGTCGTTCGCGTCATCTCGTCGGTGCGTGTCATCTCGTAGACGCAGGGACGCCCGGTGCGCAGTGTGGCGACGGCGGCGAGATCCTCGGTCAGCATCTCCTGTTTGCCGCCGAATCCGCCGCCCACGCGGCCGCTGAACACCCGGACCTTCTCGGGTGGGAGATCAAGGATTCGGGCGAGTTCGTCGCGTACGAGGAACGGGACCTGTGTGCTCGTGCGGACCACCAGACGTCCGGTGGCATCGGTCCAGGCGACCGAACCGTGGGTCTCGAGCTGCGCGTGGGAGACCCGACCGTTGCGCCATGTCCCGTGCACCGTCGTCGACGATGCCGCGAGTGCGTCGTCGACGTCACCGCCGAAACCCTCGTGGAAGGTGGCGACGATGTTGCGTTCGGCCTCCATCACCCGGTCGTCGACGGTGCGGTCGGGATGGATGACGGGGGACCCGGGCGTGCGTGCATCCTCCGGGTCGAAGACCGCGGGCAGTTCCTCGTAGGTGACGCGGATCAGCGCCGCGGCCTGCTCGGCGATCCCCGGTGTCGAGGCGACGACGGCGGCGACGCGCTGTCCGACGAAGCGAACTACGGGATCGAAGATGAGGGTGTCGTCGGGGTCCTCTAGCCGGTTCTGATGACGTCCGGTGGAAAACCTTGGCGTCGAGACGTTCTCGTGGGTGAGGATCACTTCGACGCCGGGGAGGGCCGAGGCGTCGGAGGTGTCGATCGCGAGGATGCGGGCGTGTGGGTGCGGCGAACCGAGTACGTGGATGTGCAGTGCGCCGTCGACCGGGATGTCGAAGGTGTACGCCTCGGTACCGGTCACCACGCGTCGCGCCGCGGGCGGATTGACCGAGGTGCCCACGCCGGCGCCGACCGCCGGACGGGGACGGGCAGGCGCCAGGGTGTTGCCGATGGCGTCCCGGATCGAACGGTAACCGGTGCAGCGGCAGAGGTTTCCCTTCATCCGCCGCGGCAGGTCACCGAGGTCGTCCGGGGTGAGCGTCGAGGCGGTGACGACCATGCCCGCGGTGCAGAACCCGCATTGGAAGCCGAAGCTGTCGACGAAGGACTGCTGCACGGGATGCAGATCGTCGGGTGTGCCGAGGCCGGCGACCGTGGTCACCGACTTCCCGGCGGCGCGCTGTGCGGGAAAGATGCACGAGTGCACGGGTTGTCCGTCGACGAGTACCGAACACGCACCGCAATCGCCTGCGTCGCAACCCTTCTTCACCTCGAAGTGGCCGTGCTGGCGGAGCAGCATCCGGAGGCACTGTCCAGCAGCGGGTTCGGCGTCGATCGTCTCGCCGTTGACCTCGAACTCCATCGTTCTACCCCGTCCCGGTGAGCTCGAGGCGGATCTCCTCGGCGAGGACCGCCGACACCCCGCGCCGCCAGTCGGCGGACCCGAGCGGATCGGTGTAGTAGCCGGGGGCGGTGGTGATGTCGTGATGCAGCCGGTCCGCGGTCGGCGGACGGGGATACCGCAGAACCGTGGGCCACTCCGTTGCGGCCGTGATCCCGAAGACCGTGGTGGCGTCGGGGTCGATGCGGCCGGTCACGACGGCCCCGGAACGTCCCAGGTCGACGAGGGCGATCTTCCGGAACCCGGTCACCGCGGCCAGTGCGTGCGCCGGGAAGTCGACGGCGCGGAGGACTTCCCCGGGGCCCAGGAGGTTGATGCCGTTGCCGATCACCAGTTCGGCGACCGGCACACACCGGTCGGCACCGTCGGGATTCCAGATGAGCGCCGTGGCGTCGAGTGCGACGGCCAGTGACACCATCGACGCCGCCGCGAAGGACCGGCAGATGTTGCCGCCGACCGTGGCCATGTTCCAGATCTTGAACGACGCGAGAAGGGCGTTCGCGCACTGGGCGAAGAGGGGATGGGCGCGGAAGCCGGGGCGTGGCGGCAGTGCGACCAGCTCCGCGATGGTGCAGGTGGCGCCGATGCGGAGACCGCCGTCGGGTAGGTCTTCGACCGATTCCCAACCCATTTCGCTGAGGTCGATGAGACCGGTGGTGGCCGGCTGGGGTTCGGAGAAGACCCAGGTTCCGCCGGCGACGAGTTGTTCGCCGGGGCCCGCGAACACGTCGCCACGAGAACGCGCGAATCGGTACTGGGTGACGGCGGTGAGATCCATCAGTGTGCCTTGTCGAGAAGGCGGCGGAGCTGCGTCGCGACCGCGGTGGTCAGGTCCCACAGTACGAGGTCGGTGAACTCGCCGGGTTCGATCGACGCGATTCGACGACGCGGTGCCGACCACACGCACCGCTCGGCGCCGGGCCCGACCCGGCCGGCCGATTCCATGTCGTCCGGTGGGGTGCAGCCGAAAGGTTCGGCGGCGTAGGCGTTCTCGATGAGCGTCGCAGGGGGCACGGCGTCACGCTACGTGGATCGGCCCGGCCGCGCATCTCGGTGACCGGTGACGTCGGCGACGTCGGGTTCGGCGAGGTCCGGTGTCACACGGGGGTTTCGGTGAGGCCGCGCCGCCCCGGGATGGCCATCGCGACCACCGACGCCACGACACAGGCGGCCAGCGCGATACCGGACGCCCACAGATAGCCTTCGCTGGCCGGGACCGAGATCACGCCCCCGTCGGGATCGGTGCCATCGGGTCCGGTGACCGTGATCATCGACCAGGTGAGGAGCATGCCGACGACGGCCGCGGCGGTCGAGGTGCCGATGATGCGCATGAGGGCGTTGACGCCGTTCGACTCACCGGTCTGCTCGATGCTCACCGACTGCATGATGAGTGCGGGCATCGCCGAGTAGGCGATCCCCAGTCCGGCGCCGATGCAGCAGGCGATCACCAGCATGTGGATCCAGGTCAGGGCCCACGGGCCCGCGAGTCCGACGATGAAGACGACGTATCCGATGCCGATCACGGCGCCGCCGAGGGCGAGTGACACCCGCGCGCCGAGTGCGGCGTTGATGCGACCGCTGAGGTTGGACAGCGCGAACATGACCAGGCCGCTCGGGGCGAGGATCAGACTCGCGTGGACCATGTCGTAGCCGAAGCCGTTGGGACTGTTGGTGGGTGCCATGAGCAGCTGGATCGGGATGAGCTGCATGGCGTAGAAGGCGAAACCGGTCGCGATCGACGCCAGGTTGGTCAGGAGCAGGGGACGCTCGCCGAGGATGCGGAGATCGATCAGCGGGTTCGGGCGTCGTAGTTCGACAACGGACCAGACACCGAGGAGCACGACGAAGCCGCCGAAGCAGCCGAGGGTGAGCGGGGCGGTCCAACCCCACACCGCGCCCTTCGACAACGGCAGGAGGAGGCAGACCAGGACCCCGGCCAGGCCGAGCGCACCGAGGAGATCGAATCGTCCACCGGATGCGGAGGAGCTCTTGGGGACCGTCAACACGACGCCGACGGCCGCCAGGGCGGCGACGGCGCCACACGACCAGAACAGGGCGTGCCAGCTGACGTGCTGGGCGATGGCCGCGGCGAACGGGAGTCCGAGCGCGCCGCCGATCCCGAGCGAGGCGCTCATCGTGCCGACCGCCGAGCCGAGGTAGCGGGCCGGGACGATGTCGCGCATGACGCTGATGCCCAGTGCGATGATGCCGAATCCGAGGCCCTGGAGACCTCGCCCCAGGATGAAGAGCGGCAGTGAGGTGGACAGGGCGCAGGTGATCGAACCGACCGCGACGAACCCGAGGCTGGCGAGGATCGCGAGCCGTTTGCCGTACATGTCGCCGATGCGGCCGCCGATCGGGGTCGCGACGGCTCCCACCAACAGGGTGATGGTGATGGCCCAGGTGGTGTTCGACGCGTCGGCGTTGAGAAGGGTGGGGAGTTGGGGGATCAGCGGGACGATGATCGTCTGCATCAGCGCGACGACGATGCCTGCCAGGCAGAGCACCGTGACCGCGGCACGGGGGTGGACGTGTTCGTCGGTGGCGTCGAGCGAGGGGTGGATGTCCGGCGAGGTGTGCGGGTCTTCTTCGCCCTGCGATCCGTTGGTCTCGGTCCTGCTGGTCACTCGCTCGTCCGACCCGTTGTCTTCATGTGTCGTTCACACCTCCGAAAGGTCAGACTATCCCGGCCCGGTCGCCGGAGAACGTTTGCGTCCCGGCCTGGGACGTCCGGAGGAAACGGTCTCAGCGTGCGATCAGGGCCGCACCCGACACGGGTTCGGGCCAGCGGGGCGTCACGCCGTCGCCGGAGGAGATGCCGCGCACCCGCCGCATCACCCAGGGGCCGAGGAAGGTGCGCGCCCATTCGGCGTTCTGTCGACGCTGCTCGCGGCGGGTCAGCTCGGCCGCGGCCTCGAGCTCGACGGGGGTGATGTCGTGGTCGACACCGAGGAGGTCCAGGACCTCGGCGGCCATCCGGGTGTGGCCCAGAGGTGACATGTGCAGGCGGTCGGTGTCCCACATCCGGTAGTCGTCGTAGCCCTTGAGTCGCCAGTAGTCGAAGACGACGACGTCGTGCCGCTCGGCGACCTCGCGGAGCAGTTCGTTGTAGATGGCGATGCGGCCGCGCAGCGTGCGGAAGACCGGGGCCCAGCCCGTGTCGTAGGCGGTGAAGACGACGACCGTGGTGCCGGTGGCGACCAGCTTGCCGAGCGCGGCGTCGTATCGGGCCATCAGCGCGTCGAGGTCGATCGACGGCCGCATGATGTCGTTACCGCCGGCGTAGAGGGTGATGAGATCGGGGTTCATGGCGACCGCCGCGTCGAGCTGCTCGGCGATCACGGCGTCGAGCAGCCGGCCGCGGATCGCCAGGTTCGCGTAGCTGAAGTTCTCGTCTCGGGCGGCGAGTTGTTCGGCGACGCGGTCGGCCCAGCCGCGCAGACCGTTCGGTCGGGCCGGGTCCGTGTCGCCGACACCCTCGGTGAAGGAATCCCCGAGCGCGACGAAGCGTGTGAAGCCCACGATGTTGACCCTCCTGGTCGGCGGTGACGAATGCCGGTGACGAACGGCGACGGCGAATCCGGGGTCGACGCTAGTTGTGCCGGGCCTGCCGAACCAAAGTCTGCGGCGTGCGTCACTCGCCCAGGCGAGGGCTCGGGTTGCGCGATTCGGATCGATTTATTCGTAATCCGGATACTGCGCGGCAACAATTCTCGACAGAGCGATCGGTCGGTTTTCGGGCATATTCAGCGCTGGTGATCTCTCACCGTGCCAACCTGCGGTGAGAGCATTTCACAACCCCTGTGCAATCTCTCCCGGTTATGTTGTCCGGCAGTCTGTTTCGGTGCTCGCCGGGGAGGTGTCGCGGGATGCTCGGGGTGGGTTGTGTCGTGAGTAGGATCACGTGATGTACTGCACAGGTCCGTCGAGTGAACGGACCCGAGATAACTCGATACAAATGTCGCAGCGGGAGAAAAGGGAACACCCGATGTTCGAGAAGGTTCTGGTTGCCAACCGGGGTGAGATCGCGATCCGCGCGTTCCGCGCCGCCTACGAGCTGGGTGCGCGCACGGTCGCGGTGTTCCCGTATGAGGACCGCAACTCGGTGCATCGCCTGAAGGCCGACGAGTCGTATCAGATCGGTCTGCCGGGCCATCCGGTGCGGGCGTACCTGTCGGTCGACGAAGTGGTGTCCGCGGCGGTGCGCTGTGGCGCCGATGCGATCTATCCCGGCTACGGCTTCCTGTCGGAGAACCAGGGTCTCGCGGCTGCGTGTGCCGAGGCCGGCATCACCTTCGTCGGACCCAGCGCCGACATCCTGGAGATGACCGGCAACAAGGCCACCGCGGTGGCCGCGGCGAAGGCTGCGGGCATTCCGGTGCTGGCGTCCTCGGCGCCGTCGTCGGATCTCGACGAGCTGCTCGCCGCTGCCGAGGACATGCAGTTCCCGGTGTTCGTGAAGGCGGTCGCCGGTGGTGGCGGTCGCGGTATGCGGCGCGTCGACGATCGTGCCGACCTGGCCGAGTCGATCGCCGCGGCATCGCGCGAGGCGGAGTCCGCGTTCGGCGACGCCACGGTGTTCCTGGAGCAGGCCGTGGTCAACCCGCGCCACATCGAGGTGCAGATCCTCGCCGACACTTACGGCAACGTGATCCACCTCTACGAGCGCGACTGCAGTCTGCAGCGCCGCCATCAGAAGGTCATCGAGCTCGCGCCGGCGCCCAACCTCTCCGACGAGCTGCGGGAGAAGATCTGCGCCGACGCCGTGGCCTTCGCCCGCCACATCGGTTACACCTGTGCGGGCACCGTCGAGTTCCTCCTCGACGAGCAGGGACGCCACGTCTTCATCGAGATGAACCCGCGCATCCAGGTCGAGCACACCGTGACCGAGGAGATCACCGACGTCGACCTGGTGAGCTCGCAGCTGCGCATCGCGGCGGGGGAGTCCCTGGACGATCTCGGGTTGTCGCAGGAGTCCGTCCGCATTCGCGGTGCCGCGCTGCAGTGCCGCATCACCACTGAGGATCCGTCCAACGGATTCCGTCCCGATGTGGGTCGCATCACCGCCTACCGCAGCCCGGGCGGCGCGGGTGTGCGCCTCGACGGTGGCGCCAACCTGGGTGCCGAGGTGAGCGGGCACTTCGACTCGATGCTGGTCAAGTTGACTTGTCGTGGAAGAGATTTCCCGACCGCGGTGCGGCGCGCGCGGCGTGCGGTGGCCGAGTTCCGCATCCGCGGTGTGGCGACCAACATCCCGTTCCTGCAGGCCGTGCTCGACGATCCGGACTTCCGCGCCGGTCGGGTCACGACATCGTTCATCGACGAGCGCCCGGAATTGCTGACCTCGCGGTCGTCGGCGGACCGCGGCACCAAGATCATCTCGTACCTGGCCGACGTGACGGTCAACAAGCCGCACGGCGAGCGTCCGACGACGGTGTACCCGCGAGACAAGCTGCCCACCGTCGAGCGTTCGGTGCTCGCGTCGCCGCCCGATGGTTCGCGTCAGCGTCTTCTGCAGCTCGGACCCGAGGGCTTCGCCCGCGACCTGCGCGAGAACCCGCGTCTCGGCATCACCGACACGACCTTCCGCGACGCGCATCAGTCGCTGCTGGCGACGCGCGTGCGCACCACCGGTCTGGTCAACGTCGCACCGTATGTCGCGGCGCTGACTCCTGAATTGTTGTCGGTGGAGTGCTGGGGCGGCGCGACTTACGACGTGGCCCTTCGCTTCCTGAAAGAAGATCCGTGGGATCGGCTGGCGCAGTTGCGCGAAGCGATCCCGAACATCTGTCTGCAGATGCTCCTGCGGGGTGCCAACACCGTCGGGTACACGCCGTACCCGACGAAGGTCACCACCGCGTTCGTCTCCGAGGCGACCGATGTGGGTATCGACATCTTCCGGATCTTCGACGCGCTCAACAACATCGACGCGATGCGTCCGGCGATCGACGCGGTCCGCGAGACGGGGACCGCGGTGGCCGAGGTGGCGATGAGCTACACCGGCGACCTGTCGTCGCCGTCGGAGGATCTCTACACCCTCGACTACTACCTGCGTCTGGCCGAGCAGATCGTCGAGGCCGGTGCGCATGTGCTGGCCATCAAGGACATGGCCGGTCTGTTGCGCGCGCCGGCGGCGACCACGCTGGTCTCGGCCTTGCGCAAGAACTTCGACCTCCCGATCCATGTGCACACCCACGACACCCCGGGTGGTCAGCTCGCGACCTACATGGCGGCCTGGCAGGCCGGCGCGGACGCGGTGGACGGTGCGAGTGCGGCGCTGGCCGGTACCACCAGTCAGCCGCCGCTGTCGGCGATCGTGGCCGCCACTGCGCACACCGACCGTGACAGCGGTCTGGACCTGGCCCGGGTCTGTGATCTCGAGCCGTACTGGGAGGCGCTGCGAAAGGTGTACGCGCCGTTCGAATCCGGTCTGCCGGCTCCGACCGGTCGCGTGTACTCGCACGAGATCCCCGGCGGTCAGTTGTCGAACCTGCGGCAGCAGGCCATCTCGCTGGGGCTGGGCAACCGCTTCGAGGCCGTCGAGCAGGCCTATGCCGCCGCCGACTCGATGCTGGGCCGTCTGGTCAAGGTGACGCCGTCGTCGAAGGTCGTCGGTGACCTGGCCCTGGCGCTGGTCGGTCGCGGGATCACCGCGTCGGATTTCGCCGCCGACCCGAGTTCCTACGACATCCCCGATTCGGTGATCGGGTTCCTGCGTGGCGAACTCGGTGACCCGCCCGGTGGATGGCCGGAGCCGTTGCGCACCCTGGCGCTGCAGGGCCGTGCACCCGCGCCGGAGATGGCGACGCTGACGACCGACGACGAGGCGATCCTGGACAAGCCCGGCCGCGATCGTCAGGTCCGGCTCAACCACCTGCTGTTCCCCGGTCCCACAAAGGAGTTCGAGGAGCACTACGAGACCTACGGCGACACCTCACGGTTGTCGGCGAATCAATTCTTCTACGGCCTGCGGTACGGCGAGGAGCATCGCGTCTCGCTCGAGCCGGGTGTGGAGTTGATGATCGGTCTCGAAGCGATCAGCGAGCCGGACGAGAAGGGCATGCGCACAGTGATGTGTGTGCTCAACGGTCAGCTCCGTCCGATTGCGGTGCGCGACCACAGCATCGACTCCGCTGTCGCCGCCGCCGAGAAGGCCGATCGCTCCAACCCGAAGCACATCGCGGCGCCGTTCGCCGGGGTCGTGTCCCTGTCGGTCGACGAGGGTGACGAGGTCGCCGCAGGCGCCACGATCGGCACCATCGAGGCGATGAAGATGGAAGCGGCCATCACCGCACCGGTCGGCGGCAAGGTCTCTCGGGTCGCGGTCGGCCCGGTCGCCCAGGTCTCGCCGGGTGATCTGCTCATCGAGCTCAGCTGACGAGACTCGCCCCCGCGTAGGCGTTTCCGTCCCACGCATCCGTTTCCTTCCCGCTGATCGAGCTCAATCGGCGGGAAGGAAACGCAAGCGCGGGAGATCAGGCGACCACGAGGTCTGCTCGGGGACGCGTACCCGCGATGAGTTCCGCGTTGGGTTCGTCGACGGTCTCGATCCAGGCGCGCGCCTGGGCTTCGGTCTTCCCGGCGGCGATGTGCCGTTTCAGCAGCCGCTCGCGTCGGACCTCCGCGTCCGCGTCGACGTAGACGAGGCGATGGAGGAGGGGCCGCACGCCGTCCCACCCGGGTTCGTCGAGCCCGAGGTAGTTGCCCTCGACGATCACGAGTCGTGCGGTGGTGGGCACGATGAGCGACGCCGCGATCGGCTCGCCGACGGTGTGGTCGAAGTCGGGTACGTACACGGTCTCGTTGCCGTCGGCGATGCGCTGAAGCACGGCAACGAATCCCGCGGCGTCGAAGGTGTCGGGTGCGCCTTTGCGGTCGCGGTGGCCGAGTCGATCGAGGACGGCGTTCGACAGATGGAAGCCGTCCATTGGCACGTACCCGACGGCGTCGGCGCCCGGTGTCGACGAGAAGTCGTCGACGAGCGTCCGTGCGAGCGTCGTCTTCCCGGCGCCCGGAGGCCCGGTGACGCCGACGAGCACTCGGTCGGCCGTGTCGAGGAGAGCCGAGATGTCCTCTCGAACGGGCATCAGCTGCCGCGGTACGTCGAATACGCGAAGGGGCTCAGCAGCACCGGGACATGGTAGTGGTGATCGGCGGCGTCGATCTCGAAGCAGATGTCGATCTCGGGGTAGAACGCCTTGATGTCGTTGTCGGAGAACCAGTTCCCGGTGTCGAAGACCAGGTGGTAGATGCCCGGGACAAGCGGTTCGGGGTTGATCTCGCCGATACGACCATCCGAATCGGTCTGTCCCGAGGACAATTCGGTGCCGGAGGCGTCCTGCAGAGACACCTCGACGCCGACGGCCGGGGCGCCCGACGTCGCGTCGAGTACATGGGTGGACAGGCCGGTCATGCGGAAGCTCCCTCGTCGGTGTCGTGTGTCGCCAGCATACGGATGAGGCGGCTGCGGTTGATCTTCGCCAGTTCGGCACGCATCACGCGGCGTTCGGTCTCGGCGTCGTTGTCGATGCGCTTCTTGAGGATCCCGAGCAGTTCGTGCGCCGGGCGGCCGTTGGCGAAGACCAGATAGACATGCCCGAACCGCTGCTCGTACGCCGCGTTGAACTCCTCGAGTTCGGCGAGTACCGAGGGGTCGGCACCGGCGACGCCGGACTGTTCTCGCGCTGACGAGGCGTTGTCGGGCCGATCGCCGATCCGGGGATGCCCGGCGAGAGCTTCGTCGATGTCCGTCTCGGTCAGTTCGGTCAGGATCTGATCCGCCCGGTCCAGCAGGGCCTGCGCGTCGACGAAGGGGCGGGCCGTCGCCACTCGCCGCGCCCAGGTCGGCGAGCTGCAACAGGCGAGCAACCGTTCGACGCATGCGTCGACGCTCAGCTCGTTGAAGCGGCGGACGTCTCCTTCGTCGGCGGCATCGCGGCGATCGTCTGGGCGCACGCGTCCAGCTTAGGAGGTCGACCCGAGTATCGCCGGTTCACGGGCGGCGGACACATGGAAGATGGAACGGTGAAAGCGTTGCCGGAGGACAGCACGACCGGTTCGGTTCTCGGTGTGGTGCTCGCCGCCGGCGCCGGTACCCGGTACGGAATGCCGAAGATTCTCGCCCACGGCGGTGACTGGCTGGATGCGGCGACGAACGCGCTGCGGGCTGGCGGTTGCGTGGACATCGCGGTGACCATGGGCGCGGCGGTCGTCGAGCCGCCGGTCGGCGCCACCGCGCTCGTCGTCGACGATTGGGCCGAGGGAATAGGTGCGTCGGTGTCGGCGGCGCTGAGATGGGCGTCGCGTCGGCCCGGGATGGGCGGGCTGTTGCTCACCGTGGTCGACACCCCCGACGTCGGAGCCGACGTGGTGCGACGCATCCTCGAGACATCCGAAGGTCGGCGCGAGCGTCTGGTGCGTGCGGTCTTCGACGGCCGGCCGGGCCATCCGGTGTACATCGGTGCGGATCATCTCGGCCCTGCGCTCGAGGTCATCTGCGGCGACGTCGGTGCGCAGGCCTATCTGAGGAGCCGGGAGGTGACGGCGGTCGAGTGCGGGGATCTCGCGTCGGGTGAGGACGTCGACACCAGGGGATGAACCGGCGGTGACATGCCCATTCGGAGCGTGCCCATTTCGAGACCTTCTCGTCGCCGTTCCGGTGCATGGGGATCCCGCTCCTGGCGAGCGAGGGTGCATAGGGTGCAGACAGAGCCCGCATCGGTACAGCCAGAACCGGTGCACACCGGGCCGTAAGGACCATCACCGGCGAAGAAGGTGATCACGTGGCGCGAGGACACCACCGTCGAATCGTCGCGATGATCGCCGCGCTGGCCGCGGGTCTCGGAGTGGCCGCGTGCTCGGTGTCGCCGGAACCGCAGGCCGCGTCGCCCGCCGCCACGCAGGACGCCCATCTGCCACCGGGCTTCGACACCACCTTCCGCTGGTCGGCCACGCCGGTGCTCGACCCGCAGTCGGCCGAGGGGACCTTCGTGCGCGCCTACGTCGAGTCCTTCGAGCTCGCCAACGCCGGCGCCTCGGTCGAGTGGGGTTATCCGGGATTCGCCGAGGCCTCACCGTCGAACATCGACCAGATGGTGACGGCCTACCCGTCCGGCGTCTCGGACGCCCGACGTCAGGTGGGCAGTGCGTTCTATACGGGCATGCGGCGCACCGACGACGCCGACTGGACGCGAATCGTGCTGTGCCGACAGGGATATCACTCGGTCGAGCGTGACGGGGCCGGACCCGACCGGAGCTGGGCGATCGGATACGACACGTCCCGGCCCGTCGAGATCGACATCCGGCGCACCGGCGACCGGCCACCGGCAGCCCCGCGTGGTGGTCAACGGACGCCGGAGGTGAATGTCTTCGGCGGCTGGTACACCTCGCGATACGACTTCGCTGCGCTGTATCCGACGCCGACGACTGACCAGAAGGTCTGTGCGGCAACGCGACAGGCGGGGATGCCGCACTGGCTGCCGACGCAGGGCGACGACCCGTGGCCGGTGTCACCGGCGGTCCCGGGCTGGTCAGCCTACCCGGGCGTCGGCTGAGGCCCGCTCAGTTGTCCGGCAGTCCCTCCAGCAGGTCGTCGAGGTGGACGGGCAGGTCTCGGACGCGCACACCTGTTGCGTTGTAGACGGCGTTGACGACTGCTGCGGCGCTGCCGACGATGCCGATCTCACCGGCACCTCGGGAACCCATCGGCGTCGCGTGTTCGTCGGGGTCGTCGAGCCAGATGGCGTCGACGTCGGCGATGTCCGCGTGCACGGGGACGTGGTACTCGGCCAGGTCCTGGGTGACGACGTGACCGAAACGCGGGTCCCGGACGCTCTCCTCGTACAAGGCCATCGAGATGCCGAAGGTCATGCCGCCGATGAGCTGTGATCGCACCGTCCGCGGGTTGATGGCGCGTCCTATCGAGAACACGCCGAGCATGCGGGGGATGCGGATCTCACCGGTGTCGACGTCGACGTGGACCTCGACGAAGTGGGCGCCGAACGAGGCGATGGTGAATTTCTCCAGATCGGGGTTCTCGTCGGTCCTCGCGCTGACCTCGGCGCCGTCCGCGGGATCGTCGCCGAAACGTGTCCGGAAGCGTTGTGCCGCGGTGACTATCGCCGAACCCCACGACGAGGTGCCCGACGAGCCGCCCGCGACGGTGGCGCTCGGCAGGGTGCTGTCACCGATCTGGAGGTCGATGCGGTCCGGCTCGACTCCCAGCGCGTCGGCGGCGATGAGTGTCAGCGCGGTCCAGGCGCCGGTCCCGATGTCGGTGGCCGCGATGCTCACCGAATACCGGGTGCCCCGGTACGAGATCGAGGCTTCGTTGCCCGGGTTCACCATGTGCGGGTATGTCGAGGAGGCGACACCGAATCCGACGAGATGCCGGCCGTCCCGGTGTGTCCCGGGTTCTGGACGACGACGGTCCCAGCCGAATCGTTCGGCGCCCGCGCGGAGGCATTCGACGAGCTGTCGCGACGACCACGGCTTCCCGGTCTCGGGATCGTCGGCGGGTTCGTTGCGGATACGCAGCTCGATCGGGTCGAGCCCCACGGCATGGGCGAGTTCGTCCATCGCCACCTCGCCGGCATACATCCCCGGCGCCTCGCCCGGCGCACGCATCCAGAACGGCGGCGGGACGTCGAGTGGTACGACGTGGTGATCGGTGCGGCGGTGCGGCGCGGTGTACATCATCCGCGACGAGACGGCGGCCTGCTCGGCGAACTCCTTGGCATGTGCGCTGTGGGTGTGCGCCTCGTGGATCAGCGCGGTGATGTTGCCGTCGGCGTCCGCGGCGATGCGGAGTCGGGATCGCGTGGGCGCGCGGTGGCCGACGTAGGCGAACATGTGCTGGCGTGTGACCGCGAACTTCACGGCCCGGCCGGGCACCCTCATCGCGGCCATGGCGGCCAGGACGTCGTGTGAGTGGGGTGAACCCTTGGACCCGAACCCGCCCCCGACATGCGGGGCGATCACCCGCATCTGTGCGGGTTCGAGTCCAAGGACGGGAGCCAACGCGGAGACCACGCCCTGCGTCGACTGCGTCGAGTCGTACAGGGTGAGGAGCTCCTCGTCGGGCGCCCACAATGCGACCACGGTGTGTGGCTCCATCGGATTGTTGTGCTCTTCGGGCGTCGAATACCACTCGTCGACCACGACGGTGCCCTCCGGCGGATCCGCCAGAATTCGTTCGGGTTCTCCTGTCTCGGAGGTGGTTTCGAATCCGCCGTTGACCTTCGCGGGCCGGTAGCGATTGGGGTGGTCGACGCGGAATGCGGTGTCGTGGGGAGCCTCGTCGTAGGACACCGTCACGGATGCGGCTGCCTCCCGGGCGATTTCGGGTGACTCCGCGATCACCGCGCCGATGAGCTGGCCGCGGTAGGAGACCTCCGGGGACTGCAGGATCGTGAGATCGCCGTCGGAGGTGTCGGCGAGACGCGGCGCGTTGTCGACGGTGAGGACCGTGACGACGCCGTCGGTCGACTCGGCCGCCGCGGTGTCCATCGAGGTGACCCGGCCCCGGGCGACGGTCGCGGTGACCGGCCACAGGTACACCGCGTCGGTGACGTGTTCGTAGGCGTACGGAGCTGTGCCGCGGACTTTTTCGACGCCGTCGATCCGGGCGTGGCCGATCGGGGCTGGAGACGATCCGACGACGCTCATCGGGTGGTCAGCTCCTCGAGAACAGCGGTCAGGGTGCGTCGGACGAGGGGGATCTTGAATTCGTTTCCGTCGAGCGGCCGGGCGGCGGCGAGTTCGGCGTCGGCGGCCTCGGCGAACAGTTCGCGCGAGGGTTGCTGCCCGCGGAGCACGGCCTCGGCCCGTTCGGCGCGCCACGGCTTGTGGGCGACGCCGCCGAATGCGACCCGCGCATCCGCGATCGTCCCATCGTTCAGACTGATCTCGGCGCCGACCGAGACCAGCGCGAACGCATACGATGTACGGTCGCGGACCTTGCGATAGGTCGACGCCGATCCGGGGGTCGGGGCGGGCAGGTCGATCGCGACGATCACGTCGTGGGGCTCGAGAACCGTGTCGCGGTCGGGATGTTCACCGGGTAGCCGGTACAGCGCACGCACGTCGAAGTCACGTTCACCGTCCGGGCCCTGCACCACGACGCGTGCGTCCAGGGCGGTGAGCGCCACGGCCAGGTCCGACGGGTGGGTGGCCACGCAGATTGCCTGGGCATCGGTGTCGGGCGCCCCGAGCACGGCGTGATAGCGCGTGTAGCCGCCGATCGCCGAGCACCCGCTGCCGGGTGTGCGTTTGTTGCACGGGGTCGTGACGTCCTGGAAGTAGACGCATCGTGTCCGCTGCAGCAGGTTTCCGGCGTTGGTCGCCAGGTTGCGCAGCTGAGGGGATGCGCCCGAGAGCAGGGCGCGTGCAAGCATGGGGTAGCGACGGCGGACCAGGGGATGGGCGGCGGTGTCGGCGTTGCGCGCCGTCGCGCCGAGACGCAGTGAACCATCCGGATTTTCGCCGATCTGGTCCAGAGGAAGTCGTGAGATGTCCACCAGTGCAGGCGGGTTGGCGATGCCCAGCTTCATGTGGTCGACGAGGTTCGTGCCGCCCGCGAGCAGCTTCGCGCCGGGATGGTCGCGGAGGAAGTCGACCGCGCCGGCCACGTCGTCGGCGCGTTCGTAGGTGAAGGGGATCAACGTCCCGCCGCCTGCCGGATCGCCACGACGATGTTGGGATAGGCCGCGCAGCGACACAGGTTGCCGCTCATCCGTTCCCGGATCTCGTCATCGCTGAGGGGTTCGTCCGAGGTGTCGGGGTCGAGGTCGTCGGTGGCGTGACTCGGGTGCCCGTTCTTGGCCTCGTCGAGCATGCCGGCGGCCGAACACACCTGGCCCGGCGTGCAGTACCCGCACTGGAAGGCGTCCTGATCGATGAACGCCTGCTGGAGTGGGTGGAGGTCGTCGGCGTCGGCGAGTCCCTCGGCGGTCACGATCTCGGTGCCCTCGTAGCTGACGGCGAACGACAGGCAACTGATGATGCGGCGACCATCGACGAGGACGGTGCACGAGCCGCACTGACCGTGATCACAACCCTTCTTGGGCGAGAAGATGCCCAGACGGTCCCGGAGGCCGTCCAGGAGGGTGGTGCGCGTGTCCACCACGACATCGCGGGCGACACCGTTGACCGACAGAGAAACCCTGGCTTCCACAGGGCGCGGATACCCGTCGGCATGGGGGTTAAACCACGGTTTACGGCGTCTCCCGCGGTATCCGGCCGGTGCGGTGGCGCGCCGCGATGTTCAGCCCGAGGGTCGATCCGTCTGGAACAATCGGCGGAATGGCCCCCTCGAGACCCAGAGTCGTCGTCATCGGAGCAGGATTCGCGGGCATGCACTGCGTCCGTCGACTGCGGAAGGCCGCGGTCGACGTGACCCTGGTCGACCGCGGAACCAGCCACGTCTTCCAGCCGCTGCTCTACCAATGCGCCACCGGGTTGCTGTCCGAAGGTGCGATCTCCAGCCCGATCCGGCACCTGACCCGGCGTCAGCGCAATCTCGATGTCGTACTGGGTGAGGCCGCCGGCATCGACGTCGAGACACGCGAGATCATCGTGGACCGTCTCGACCGGTCGTCGTTCCGTCTGCCCTACGACTACCTCGTCGTCGGAGCCGGTATGCGTACCGCGTATCGAGGCAACGATCAGTTCGCGAAATACGCACCGGGGATGAAGTCGCTCGACGACGCGCTGACGATCCGCCGCAAGATCATGGCCGCCTTCGAGATGGCGGAGACGATCACCGATCCCGCGGAACAGCGATCCTGGCTGACCTTCGCGGTCGCGGGCGGAGGACCGACGGGGGTCGAGTTGGCCGGGCAGATCCGTGAGCTCGCGACCCGCGCCCTCGAGCGTGAATACGACGCCATCGATCCCGCCCAGGCACGAGTGCTGTTGCTGCACGGCGGGGATCGGGTGCTGCCGTCATTCGATGCACGACTGTCGGCGAGTGCACAGCGAACCCTCGACGCCCTGGGCGTCGAGACGCACCTCGGGGTGCACGTGACCGGTGTGGGCGACGACTACGTGGAGACGACCCGCAAAGCCGACAAGCACAAAGAGGTGTATCCGGCGCGGACGACGCTGTGGACCACCGGCGTCGAGGCCGTCCCGTTCGCCACCACCCTGGCCACGGCCCTCGGCGTCGAGCAGGATCGGTCAGGGAGGATCCCGGTGGAATCAGACCTCTCGGTGCCCGGCCATCCCGACGTGTTCGTGGCCGGCGACATGATGGCGTACAAGGACCTGGCCGGTGTCGCCGAGGTCGCCATGCAGGGCGGTCACCACGTCGGTCGGGTGATCGCGGAAAGCGTTGCAGGGCAGCGGGAACGGGCGCCGTTCAAGTACCGGGACCTCGGGACCGCCGCCTACATCGCGCGGCGCCACGCCATCGTGCAGTCGGGGCGTTTCCAGATGTCGGGGTTCACCGGATGGGTCGCGTGGGGCGCCATCCACATCGCCTTCCTGGCCGGCGTCCGAAACCGCCTGGGAACCGTGATGACGTGGGGCGCAACCCTGATGACCGATTCCCGCCGGGAACGGGCGATCATCTACGGCGACACCGAGACCGCCCGGACACCGTACGCGCGCCGGGAACCGAAATAGGTCCGCCGCGTCGTCCGTTGAGAGGTTGTCGTCCGGTCGACCTCATTTCGACTTCCAGACCTCGATCGGAGATGAAGTCTGGGAGTCGGCGACGACTCCGGCGCGTGAACGCCGCGACCGCCGCGCCCGGTTCAGAGATGGCTCAGAAACCAGTCGCGGGCCAGGACCGCGACCTGCTCGAGCGCACCCGTCTCCTCGAAGAGGTGGGTGGCACCGGGTACCACGGTGATCTCACATTCGGCGGTGATCGATTCTCGAGCACGCTGATTCAGGTCGAGGACCAGTTCGTCTCGTCCGCCGACGATCAGCAGGGTGGGCGCTGTGGTCATGGCCAGTGCGTCGCCGGCGAGATCCGGCCGACCGCCGCGCGACACTATCGCCTGGACATCCACACCAGGGTCGGTGGCGGCACGCAACGCGGCGCCCGCCCCGGTACTCGCGCCGAAGTAGCCGACCGGCAACGACCCCACGTCCGTTCGGGCGGCGAGCCAGGTGGTGACATCGACCAATCTTCGCGCCAGCAGGTCGATGTCGAAGACGTTGGCGCGGGTGAGTTCTTCCTCCGGCGTCAGCAGGTCGAACAGCAAGGTGGCGATCCCGGCCGCGTTGAGGACGTCGGCCACGTAGATGTTGCGGGAGCTGAACCGGCTGCTTCCGCTGCCATGCGCGAAAACGACCACTCCTTTGGCGTTCTCGGGAACGGTGAGGTGTCCCGCGACCTTGACCGGTCCCGCTTCCACCTCGACCTCGTGGTCACCCGCGCGGTGACCGTCGGCTTGAGAGTTCATGTCTTCTCACCATTCAGGTTGTCTGGTTCGGTTGCGGGCTGTCGTGCGCGCCCGGTCGAGCAGACTGCCGACCTCATCGTCGAGATGGACGGCCAGGTGGCGGCAGGCGTCGGCCCGATTCAACTGCATGTTCGCCTCCGTCCGTGCCGTGAGGGGTGTCCGGTCCTTGCAGTATCCATCGGTCGAGAGGGGCAATGTCACCGAATCGCTCACCGGAGAGCTCGGCGGGCGGGAGCATGCGGCCTGACCCGGAGGCCGTGCGGACTCCGGGCCCAAAATGTCCGAACGGCGTGTCGAGCGGGCTGATCGCATGCTACGGATAGAGGCGTAAGAGGATTGCGGCACATCCCTGAGGAGCCCTGATCATGAACCGACGTCAGAAAGCGCTGGTTTCGTCCTTTGCCGCGATCACGATCGGGGTCGCCGTCGTGGGTTGTGGCAGCGACACCACGTCATCTGAGGGCACCACTTCGGCGACCACTGCGGTGAGTACCGAGACGGGTTCTGCGACGACGGGTTCTGCGACGACGGGGAACGGCGACGACTCGGGCGGCGAGACCTTCGGTGGTCTGCCTGTTTACGAGCCGTCCGATCAGGTCAGCAAGGCGCCCGGATCGCTGGTTCTCACCTCGCCGGACTCGGTGGAGAAGATCGGCGAGTTCTACAAGAACGCAGTCCGGGACGGGGACTGGGACATCGTGTCGGAGACGGTGTCACGGTTTGCGGCCAGCATCACGGTCAAGAAGAGGGGCAGGGGAGCGTCCATCAACGTGGCCCCCGGCACCGACGGATCGGTGATCTCGATCAGCAGCTACCCCTCGCTCTGAGTCCGTCAGCCGAGTCGTCGGGCTCGGCGTAAGACACGAAGGCCAGGTCAGACGAAGGTCAGGGTAGTCAGTCCTTCACCGGCGTCATCTGCTTGCCGCAACAGATCTCCCGGTGTTCCATTCCTTCGGGGCATGGGCACTCTTTCTCATAGACGAGCCGCGCTCCACACCCTTGGCACTCGTAGCGGTCTCCGGCGTTCCGGGGCATCTGAACCTCCGTGGGATAGTTCCGCACCGTCTGGACCGGCACTCACATCGTTCGATGAGCCGAACCGGCCGGCGGTCGGTTGAGTTGTTTCCGGTGACGTCTTCGGATTCAACCACGTCGACTGTCCGGAGGGACGGTCTTGGTCTGAAAACCGTCGAGTGGCCGGACCCGGTCGGGTATCCGATACACATGTGACCACTGGTGCACAGCAGTACCTGACGCCTGGCAGACGATGTCGTCTGGCAGGCCCCGTCAGACTGTTCCGCGGAACGCTTGTCCGTCGTCGCGGAGCCTGGTATTCAGATTAGAACACGTTCTAATTCTGACCTGGCGAGGAGTCTGTATGCACACCCCGATCTGCGACGAACTCGGTATCGAGTTCCCGATCTTCGCGTTCACCCACTGTCGTGACGTGGTGGTCGCGGTCAGCAAGGCGGGTGGCTACGGAGTACTCGGCGCGGTGGGCTTCACGCCGGAGCAGCTCGAGATCGAGTTGAACTGGATCGACGAGCACATCGGCGACCACCCGTACGGTGTCGACATCGTGATCCCCAACAAGTACGAGGGCATGGACTCGAACATGTCGGGCGAGGAGCTGACCAAGCTGCTCCAGTCGATGGTGCCGAACGAGACCCTGGAATTCGGACGCAAGCTGCTCCGCGACCACGGGGTGCCCCTCGCCGAGGACGACGACAACTCGCTGCAGCTGCTCGGTTGGACCGAGGCCACCGCGACACCGCAGGTGGAGATCGCGCTGCAGCATCCGAAGGTCACGCTGATCGCCAACGCGCTCGGCACGCCCCCGAAGGACATGATCGAGAAGATCCAGGCGGCCGGTCGCAAGGTCGCGGCGCTGTGCGGCTCCCCGAAGCAGGCGCGCAAGCATGCCGACGCCGGGGTCGACATCATCATCGCCCAGGGCGGAGAGGGCGGTGGTCACTGTGGTGAGGTCGGTTCGATCGTGCTGTGGCCGCAGGTCGTCAAAGAGGTTGCGCCCGTGCCGGTTCTGGCTGCCGGTGGTATCGGCAGCGGCGAGCAGATCGCGGCTGCGCTCGCGCTCGGCGCGCAGGGCGCGTGGAGCGGATCGCAGTGGCTGATGGTCGAAGAGGCCGAGAACACCCCTGTCCAGCAGCAGACCTACATCGATGCGTCGAGCCGTGACACCGTACGCAGTCGCTCGTTCACCGGCAAACCGTGTCGCATGCTGCGCAACGACTGGACCGAGGCGTGGGAAAACCCGGAGAACCCCGATCCGCTGGGGATGCCGTTGCAGTACATGGTCTCCGGTATGGCGGTCGCCGCGACGCACAAGCATCCCGACGAGAGCATCGACGTCGCCTTCAATCCCGTCGGTCAGGTGGTCGGGCAGTTCCGCAAGGTCGAGAAGACGTCGGCGGTCATCGAGCGCTGGGTGACCGAGTACATCGAGGCGACCGGCAATCTGGACACGTTCGCCAACGCGACGACCTAGACCGGACGAGGGGCGGGCTCATCCGGCGGATGCTCGGACCAGGGCTCGCCTTTCGTTCCGGTCATCGCGGATACGCCGGACCTGGGTTCGCACATCGGCGACGACCTCCCGCGTCGACGACGCGGGTTGGCGGAGTGCGCCGAGGATGAGGCTGGGGAGAGCGGTCAGCGGGAGCATCGACGACGGCGCCTGGACGCGGTTGTAGATGTCGCTCAGGATCTGTGCGTACTCGGGGCGATCCCGAGCGCGGTGGTAGAGCTCGTATTCGAGTGGGGAGGGCGGCAAGCCGGACGCCAGCACGTTCGTCCACTGGTAGATCTCGACGCAGTCCTGCTCGCGTCGAGCGGCCCATTCCGCGGTGGCGGCGTCGACCGCGTCGGGGTCGGGACCACCGCGAGAGCCGAGAATCGGGGCGAGTCGCTCGCCGAGCAACCGGCCGTACCGGTAGGCGTCGCGGATTCCCTGTGCGGTGACCGGATCCTTGAAGTGGCCGGCGTCGCCGGGCAGTGCCCATCCCGGTCCGCTCGACCGGCGGAAGTACGACTCGATTCCGGTGCACGACCGCACCCGGGACACCATTTCCGCGCCCTCGAGGCGTCGTGCCAGGCCGGGCAGCGCTGCGACGCCCGCGCGGTAGGCATCGGTGACCTTACGCCCGTGGAACTCGTCATCGAGCTCGACAGGCGGTTGCAGCAGGCACAGCGTCTGGCCGGCGTCGCAGGGGAATGCGGTGCCGAGCAACCCGTCGACCCGCCATTGGGAGGCGATGTGGCGCAGGTCGTCTCGTGGGTCCGTCCAGTAGGCGAAGTAGCACGATCGGCCACTCCGGGAGGAAATCAGCGGGGTCTGCGCTCCCACCTCGCGGGCCACGACGCTCTTGCGGCCGTCGGCTCCGATGACGATGGGAGCAATCGCCGCCCGTTCGTGGTCGTCGGGATCGGTATAACGGATGCCGGTGACGCGCCCGTCATCGGAGATCAATCCCGTTGCCCGACACTGTTGCCGGATGTCGGCTCCGAGGGACGACGCCGTCCGGACGAGGGCGTCGTCGAGATGTGAACGCCGCAGACACATTCCGTAGTCGATATCGGACACCGGCGAATACCCGGTGCGCCAGCCGATCTCGTCGAGGATGGCCTCGGCGATGGGAAGACGTGGCGCGCCCGCCTCCTCGACGGCGGGCAGGGCGCCGAGTGCGTGGATCTCGGCCAGGGTCGACGGCCACAGCAGATGCGTGGAGAGTGTGTCGGAGGGGAAGCGCGCCGAATCGATGACCAGGACGTGCAATCCGCGGCCGGCGAGTGCGATCGCGGTGGCAGATCCGGCGCAGCGCGCGCCGACGATGATGGCGTCGAACTCCTCGGCTGCGTTCACTCCGGTGTGGCTCACCGCGACCTCCATCGGCTCGGACCGGCCTCTGGTCAACGAACAGTAGTCGCCGAACGCACAGGTGCGTGGCGACTTCTGTCCGATTGCCTGTCAGAAGGGTGGCGGGTTTGCTTGGTTCCAACGCTGTTCGGCGCGTCGGGCCCGGCGGGACCTCGTGTCTCGCTGAGTGGCGTGCCGGACGCGCGCCGGATGATCGGGTGAGCGAATCGGTGCGAGATGGCCGAACAGATCACGGCCGTTGTAGGCGTTGCCCACGAACAGGTGTCCGGTGGGTGTGGTGAACCAGGCGGTCAGGAACTCGTCCTGGTAGTCCTGCCAGCTGGTGAAGGTCTTGATCCGGTGGTGAAACCGGCAGAGTGGTTTCAGGTTGCGTTCGAGGGTGCGTCCACCACGGTCGGGATGCTGATGGTCGAACGGCCGGGTGTGATCGAGGTCGATCTGCCACACCGGCGCATTGCATCCCGGGAAGGTGCAGCACAGTTCGCCGGCCCGCACCAGGGCTTGCAGCTTCTTCGACGGAACGTAACGCAGCGCCGATTCCGGGCTGGGCGCGACGGTGGGGTGCAGGTAGGTGCGTCGGGCTTCGGCGAGCAGCTTGCGTGCGGTTTCGGCGTCGATGATGCCCTGGCCATCGAGAAACGCCGGATCGTCGTCGAGGCCCATGAGGGTGGAAAGATTGGCGATGATGAAGTAGTTCGCCCGCGGAGCTGTCTTGTCGGCGGCGCAGGAGCACGGCATGGGTCCTGGGTCGACGTGGTGAGGGTCGACCGTCGGGGCATCCTCGGGTACAGCGGTCTCCCCGAATTCTGTTGCGGAAGACGAACAATCGTTGCATGTGCAGGCTAGTGAAGTCGCGCCGCGAGCCAGTGCGACCAGCGCATCGGCGCGACGTTGTGCAACAGTGCGAGGGTCGGCGGCATGTACTTCGGCCGCCATCGCGGACAAGCGGGCGTCGAACGCGGCAGCGTCGGCGATCGGTAGTGTCCCGGACAGGCGGGATTGTCCGGGGTTGAACCGATCGGGTCCGACGGTGACCTTGCGGTCGTCGGTGGCTCGCTCGCGACGCCTGCGCACTGCCTCGGGTGCCCACTTGGCGACGATGGCGTCGACCATGGCGGTGAACCGGGTCGTCGACATCGGTGCGCGGGCGAAGATCGCCTCGGCCAGATGTGCATCCACCGTCTGCATCTCATCGGCGTCGGTGACGAGGTCGGTTCGCTTGATCGCGATGAGGAAACGCTTCTTGTCGATGCGGCCGCAGGCCAGTGCGTGACCGGTGAACGACAGTCGATACCGCAGGGCGTCACCGGCCATGATGAGTTCTCGGGCCTCTGCCGGCGTCATGGTCAGGGTGGCGCCGACCTCGGCGATGGCCTGCTCGAGACCGTTCGGCCCGAACTGTGCGTACGGGTCCTCACCGGCGGCCGCTCGAGCAGCCAGCTCGTCGAACGCCTCGATCGAGTCGAGCTGTCCGCTGTGCACCTCGGCGCGACGCGCGGCATAGTCCATTTCCCGTTCGTCGTGAATGAGGCTGGCAACGGTCATCATTCGGTGGGCTGTCGACGCGGCGAGCCCGGCGCAGTGATTCAAGACCTCGATCAGCTCAGGGGCTGAGAGTTCGGTATCGGGACGCAGCGTGGGCTCGACAGAGTCTTCTGTGATGCCTGCCGAATCCGTGGATTCGATGCCCGCCCCCCGCGCCATGACACAACCGTACTCGAATATGTGTTCGAGTCAAGTGGTCTCCAGTGCGTCAAGCCTTCTGGCGGGCTCGCTGAGTGCAGGATCTTGACGCGCAGGGACTTGAAAAGAAGCTGTGACCGACGCCGAACACGCCCTCACCCGTTGCCGGCGACCGTTGGTTTCGACTACTCGCGGGTGTACTCGGCGATGTCGATGTCGTGTTCGGCGGCCAGTGCTCGGAGCTTCTCGGCGTCGTCGAGTTGGATGCAGACGCAGGCGTGTAGGCCATCGTCGTCGCGGCGCACGATGTAGTAGGCGTTGCTGTCGGTGAGTTGATCACCGTTGGCGCCGTAGAAGATCCACCGCACCTTGACCAGGCTGATCGCGGTGGTGAGGTGTTCGACGTTCAGGCATTCGTGGCTGACCGATGCCAAGCCGAGTTCGCGGTAGAGCGGGTAGGACTGCTCAAGGCTGTGTGCCATGGTCTCGCGGTCGTCGACGACACCGGCGAAACGATCATCGATGATCATGCCCGGGATGGCCCACAACTGTGCAGCCGCGGTCGAGTCGAAGGCACTCAGCGTAGCGGCATAGCGGGTCAGGTAGTCGTCGATTTCCGGGTCGATCTGGTTCATGTCTCTGAACCTATTACCAACGACCTATTACCAACGCCGTCGCAGCTATGTCGGCTTGCGGGCATGTGGGTTCGAGACGAGGGCGTCAGAGCATCCTGAACGCATTCTGGGCCGTGCCGAACGGGCCAATGCAGACAGGCGCTGAAAGCCCGGAGGGGAGAGCGACACCTGACACTCGCGGTCGATTCAGCCGATCGAACGCGAGAGGGGTTCGGCCACAGTGAGATCCAGCGCACCTTCGGCAAACCGTGACACTGGCCCGATCGCAGCGTCGAGCGCCGCGTCGTAGCCGTCGCGCGCCTGACCCCACAGATGGCCGGCGGCGCCGTCCGGCGTGACTCCGATCAACGCGATGAGTTCACCGGTTGTGGGGATGCAGATGGCCCACACGAAACGCGTCTCGGCCTCCCAGTCGGAGTTCGCTGCCTCGACGTAGTCGGCGGGGGAGTCGACCCCGAGAAGAGACAACGCCGGGACGTCGGTGATCCGGTCGTCCGCACGAAGCGAACGCAGATACCACGTCCCGGCGTTGATCTCGACTGGTTGCACGATGTCCCTTCGATACGCTCGCAGGCTCGCTACTCAGGGAGCGGGTGGCTCGCAAGCTCGCTACTCGGGGAGCGAGCCACGAAGGCCGGCGAGGTTGCCTCACCAGGCCTTCGTGGCTCGTCGCTATCGCTCCTCGCACCTCAGGCAGCGAGGGTGGTCGCTCGCACCTCAGGCAGCAGGGTGGTTACTCGGACCTCAGGCAGCAAGGGTGGTTCCTCGCACCTCAGGCAGCTAGGGTGGTCGCTCGCACCTCAGGCAGCGAGTGGGTTACTTCAGCTCGAGCAGCACGGTGCCCTGGGTGACCGCGGCGCCGGCCTCGATGGCCAGACCGGTGACCACGCCGTCCTTGTGGGCGGTGACCGGGTTCTCCATCTTCATCGCCTCGAGGACGACGACCAGATCACCGGCGGAGACTTCCTGGCCCTCTTCCACGGCGACCTTGACGACGGTGCCCTGCATCGGAGCGGCCACGGCGTCACCGGAGACGGCTGCGCCGCCGCCCTTCTTGCGCGAGCGGGCCTTCGGCTTCTTGCGGATGACACCGTTCGTCGAGCCGCCGCCGCCACCAAGGGCGAGATCACCCGGCAGCGAGACCTCGACGCGGCGTCCGCCGACCTCGACCACGACCTTCTGACGCGGTGCGGCGTCGTCTTCCTCGATCGGCTCTCCACCGGTGTACGGCTCGATCGGGTTCTCCCAATCGGTCTCGATCCACTTGGTGTAGACGTCGAACTTCTCGCCGTCGCCGATGAACGCCGGGTTGGAGACGATGTGGCGGTGGAACGGGATGACCGTGGCGAGGCCCTCGACCTGGAACTCGGCGAGTGCGCGACGCGAACGCTCGAGCGCCTGCTCGCGGGTCTCGCCGGTGACGATCAGCTTGGCCAGCATCGAGTCGAACTGGCCGCCGATGACGTCGCCCTCGACAACACCGGAGTCGACGCGCACGCCGGGTCCGGTGGGCTCCTTGTAGACCGAGATGGGGCCGGGGGCCGGCAGGAAGTTGCGGCCGGCGTCCTCGCCGTTGATGCGGAACTCGAAGGCGTGGCCGCGCGGGGTCGGATCCTCGGTGAACTCGAGCTTCTCGCCGTTGGCGATGCGGAACTGCTGACGGACGAGGTCGATGCCCGCGGTCTCCTCGGTGACCGGGTGCTCGACCTGCAGACGGGTGTTGACCTCGAGGAACGAGACCAGGCCGTCGTTGCCGACCAGGAACTCGACGGTGCCCGCGCCGTAGTAGCCGGCCTCGCGGCAGATGGCCTTGGCGGACTCGTGGATCTTGGTGCGCTGCTCGTCGGTCAGGAACGGCGCCGGGGCCTCCTCGACGAGCTTCTGGAAACGACGCTGCAGCGAGCAGTCGCGGGTACCGGCGACGATGACGTTGCCGTGCTGGTCGGCGATAACCTGCGCCTCGACGTGGCGGGCCTTGTCCAGGTAGCGCTCCACGAAGCACTCACCGCGACCGAACGCGGCGATGGCCTCACGCGTCGCCGACTCGAACAGGTGCGGGATCTCTTCGATGGTGTAGGCGACCTTCATGCCGCGACCGCCACCGCCGAAGGCGGCCTTGATCGCGACGGGCACGCCGTGCTCCTTGGCGAAGGCGACGACCTCGTCGGCGTCCTTGACCGGGTCCTTGGTGCCGGGCGCCATCGGTGCGTCGGCCTTCAGCGCGATGTGACGGGCGGTGACCTTGTCGCCGAGGTCACGGATCGACTGGGGTGACGGTCCGATCCAGATCAGCCCGGCGTCGATGACGGCCTGGGCGAAGTCGGCGTTCTCGGACAGGAAGCCGTAACCGGGGTGGATCGCGTCGGCGCCCGACTTGGCGGCGGCGTCGAGGATCTTGTCGAAGACCAGGTACGACTCGGCCGAGGTCTGGCCGCCCAGTGCGAAAGCCTCGTCGGCGAGCTTGACGAACAGTGCGTCCGCGTCGGGCTCGGCGTACACGGCGACGCTCGCGAGGCCCGCATCCCGGGCTGCGCGGATCACACGGACAGCGATCTCGCCTCGATTGGCGATGAGGACCTTGCTGATTGCGGTACTGGGCACTTGTTCTCCTGGGCCTTACTCGTACTCAGGTGCTCACGACGCGCGGTGGCGCGTGCGACACGGTTGTCGGACAACGGTCAAGACGGTGGTGCAGCCTTCGCCGGCCGGGATGCGGACGGTGAGGGCGCGGACGACGCCGGGAGTCCGGGCGTCGCGACCTTCCGGCAAATACAGTAGCCCACCGAGCAATCGTTCGGTGGAGCCGTGGGTCACAACGCGCGGGAGAATGTGCTCGCATCACCGAGGCGCCGTACGAGTTCGGCGAAATTGTGCAGGTAGGCGTGTACGGGACCGAGGGTCGGGTCGATGTCACTCGCCTCCGCGTCGAGCGGAAAAGGTGACGCATCCGGCATCGGGGCCCCGACGGGGGGAATGTCGGTCGACGACTCGGCGACGCCGAGTTCGCGGAGCGGGGATTCGCGCGGGAAACGGGCCGAATAGCGCAAACCGGACGGGGTCCGGTTGATCCAGATGTAGACCTCGTGCGGGGAGTAGCTGTGGCTGCGAATCACCTTTGCGCGGCCGGCGTCGGCCGCCCCGGCGCCCGGCGCGTACCGGGTGTCGATGAACGAGATCACGAACCGCGGCTCACCGTGGTGGCCGATCAGGTCGGCCACGCGAAGGAAGGGTAGCGAGGCGCCCCGGCGACCGCGCTTGAGGACGGCCGTGGCGCGGGTGACCGCCTGATCGAAGGTCGGGGAGTCGGACATGTCCATCCAGAACGGCGCGACGCCCACGAACCACCCCAGCGCGGTCAGCCACTGCGTGTCGTCACGGGTGTGCCGGGGCAGCACGCAGCGGAACTCCGCGTCGTCGGTCATCTCGTGATGGACCATCGCGAACGCGGCGAGGATGCCCGCGGTCAGCGTTCCGCCGGCCTCCGAACAGATCGCGGTGAACCGGTTGGCGGTCTCGTCGTCGGCGACGACGCCCCACAGCGACTCCTGCGGGATCGTCGTCTCCTCGAAGTACTCCTGATCGGCCTCGTCCCCGATTCCGCCGCTGGTGCCCTCCGGGGACCGCAGCAGGGCCGGCATGTCGCCGGCGCCCGTGCGCAGGAACTCCGACCACAGGGCCACCGCCGGATGGTCGCCGCCGGTCTGGTCGGCGCGGCGTCGTTCCTCGGCGCTGAAGTCGACGTAGCTGCCGACCGCGGGCAGGTTGGCGGTCCGGTGTTCGCGCGCCGCGCGGTACAGCGAGACGAGCTCCTGCTGGGCCATGATCAGCGAGTAGCCGTCGACCAGGGAGTGGTCCGCGGCGAACAGCAGGGTGAACGAGTCGGCGCGTCCCACCGTCGCGAACAGGTAGGCGGGCCAGTGCAGCGGCGCGGTGGCACGGTCGAAGGAGCCGCCCAGCTGCTCGACGAGGGGGCCGGGCTCGGCGAACCAGCCGATGCGTCCCATCTTGAGTTTCACGGTGCCGGGGTCGGTGGTGAGCCGCTGCAGGCCCGTCCCCTTGATCACGACGTGGCTGCGCAGGACCTCGTGACGGTCGATCCACTGGGTCAGCACCGAGCGGATCGCCGGGATCGACAATGGTTCGTCGAACTCGATCGACAGGCCCAGCCAGGCCTCCCGCCCACCCTCGCGCTGGGTCCGCACCCGATAGTCGAAGGCGGCACGCAGATGCTGTTCGTGGTTGTGCGAGGTCAGGCGGGGATCAGGACGCCAGGCGCCCAACCCGCCCGAGACATAGGGGGTCCACTCGACGAGACCCCCCGGTGCGATCGGCTCGTCGCGGATCTGGATGAACTTCATACCCCGGGTGTGTCGGACCCGGAACCGGCCGTCTGATCGCGCACCTGCGCCTTGATCCGGCCGAGCATGCCCGCCATACCCCGGAGGCGGAGCAGACTGACCGCGCTGCCCAGACCGAGGTCGTAGTAGAAGTCCGACGGGACGTCGAGGATCTCCTGCGCCGACGCGGTGTCGAGACCCTGGTGCAGGATCGCCGCGAATCCGCGCGTCGTCGGCGCCTCGCGCGGCGCGGTGAAGTACAGCCGTACCGATTCCGGATCGCCGGCGTCGACGGACAGGAACACCGGTGACTGGCACTCGGGTACCGGTTCCATCGCCTCCTGTTGCAGATGCTCAGGGAGGTCGGGGAGTTCGCCGGCGAATTCCAGGAGCAAGGTGATCTTGTCGGAATCACCAAGTGCGGCAAAGTCTTCGACGATTTCTGCCAGGGCTGGGGGCAAGCTCATCGTCGGTCAGGGCTCACTTGCGGCCGGGCGCGGCACCCGGCTCGTCGCCGACGGCGATGGGTACGCGAACCGCGTTGCCCCACTCGGTCCACGATCCGTCGTAGTTGCGAACCCTGGTGTGCCCAAGCAGATGGGTCAGCACGAACCAGGTGTGGCTGGAACGCTCGCCGATGCGGCAGTAGGCGATCATCGGGGTGCCCTTGTCGAAGTCGCCGTAGATCTCGTCGAGCTCGGCGCGGGGACGGAAACGGCCGTCCGGAGCGGCGGCCTTGGCCCACGGGATCGACACCGCGGTGGGGATGTGACCGCCGCGCAGCGCGCCCTCCTCGGGGTAGTCGGGCATGTGGGTGCGCTCGCCGGTGTACTCCTGCGGCGAGCGGACATCCACGAGCGGCTCGGTGCCGAGCGCCTCGAGGACCTGCGGGGCGAAGGCACGGATCTTCGTGTCGTCGCGCTCGACGACGGGGTAGTCCGACCGCGGGTACTCGGGGACGTCGAAGGAGGTGTCCCGGTCCTCGGCCATCCACGCGTCGCGACCACCGTCGAGCAGGCGCACGTCCTCGTGACCGAACAGCGTGAACACCCAGAGTGCGTACGCCGCCCACCAGTTGCTCTTGTCGCCGTAGATGACGACGGTGTCGTCGCGCTCGATTCCCTTGCTGCGCATCAGTTCTGCGAACTGTTCGCCGTCGATGTAGTCGCGGGTGACCGGGTCGTTGAGGTGCAGGTGCCAGTCGATCTTCTGCGCGGTCGGGATGTGGCCGATGTCGTAGAGCAGCACGTCCTCATCGGATTCGATGATCTTGAGGCCCTTGGCGCCGAGATGAGCCGACAGCCACTGGGTGGTCACCAACCGCTCGGGGTGGGCGTACTCGGCGAAGGCCGGATTCGGGTCGGTTTCAACACTCACGGTCTGTTCTCCAGCTTGGTGCGTTCGGGCGTCTCGACATACATCGCGCGGACCGTGACCGGTCCCGGATACAAAGGGTAGGGCATGGGCGCGTCCGACTGCCCGGTGGCAGATGGGCTCCCGTCCGTCGCAGCTGGTGAGGGCGTGCTTCGGACGGATGACAAACCCCAGGTCAACGGGTGGTTGCCTGCTAAGTTCGCCCAATGATCGATCGACGTGGGGCTCGCGTGGAGCGCCGGGATGTCTCGCGAATGGTCCGGTGGAGCGTTCCGTTGGCGGTGCTGGTGCTCGCCGTCACGAGTGGATGTTCGCTCATCTCCTCCGACGACCCGTCGAGCCCGGCGCCGTCGGCGTCGGCCTCGACGTCGACCTCCTCGTCACCGGGATCGCCGACACCGAGTACACGGTCGAGCATCCCGTCGTCGACGCCGGGCGACGCCGACCCCAGGGGATGCCGTCCGGACGACTGCCCGAAGCTGGCGACGCCGACGGCGGAACTCATGACCAGCGGGGTGAATTCGTCCAACGTCGACACCGCGGTACCGAAGTACCTCACCACGCTGCTCGACGACCTCGACCAGACGTGGGGTGGATGGTTCGGTGAACTCGGTTGGGGTGACCCCGCACCGGGACGGGCCCTGATCGAGTCGGGCACGTCGTTCGCCACCGAATGCATCGACGAGGACGGGGCGTCCAACCGGATTCCGTCCGACGAGGCGAACGCCTTCTTCTGCGGGGTCGACGAGGAACCCAACGGCGACGGCCAGGAGACCGAGGGCAGCATCGTGCTGCCGGTCGACACCTTCGCCGCCATCTGGGACGGGAACGTCTTCGGGGTGCCGTCGCCGATCGTCGGGGACTTCACCGCCGCGATCGTCGTCGCCCACGAGTACGGACACAACGTGGTGTTCCGGATGGCCGAGGCGTTCGGCATCCCGGAGCGGCGACTGCCTCAGGGTAAGAACAGCGAACTGATCGCCGACTGCCTCGCATCCAACTGGGCGGCCACGGCCTACCAGCGTGATGCGTTGGGCGCCAAGGAGATCCTGCAGGTCGCGACCCTGCTCCCGATCATCGGTGACACCGGCGGCGCGATGGGGCACGGGTCGGCGACCGAACGCGCGCGGGCGCTGACCATCGGCCTGACCGGACCGCAGTTCAATCGTCAGGGACAGCCGGTGGACTGCCTGCAGCGGTACTGGCCGGAGTTCTTCGAGGTGGGGTGACCCTTCGAGGCAGTGAGAATGGGTGTGGGTGGTCAGTGCTTCCAGAAGTCGGTGACCGACAACCCGACCTCGGTCAGGAGCCGGTGGACGAGCGGCAGACCGATCCCGATGACCGACGACGGATCGCCCTCGATGCGTTCGACCAGCCAGCCGCCGAGTCCGTCGAGGGTGAACGCACCCGCGACCTGTAGCGGTTCGCCGCTGTCCACATAGCGAGCGACCACGTCGTCGTCGGCATCGGTGAAATGGATTGTCGTGGAACTCGTCCCGGTCGCGCTGGTCGAGCCGCCATCGGGATCGAGCCGGATCAGGTGGTGGCCGGTGAGCAGGTCGGCGTTGCGGCCGCGCATCTCGGCCCACTGCGCGAGTGCACGTTCGGGCGTGTGCGGCTTGCCGAGCAGGCGGTCGTCGAGATGCAGCATCGAGTCACAGCCGATGACCACGACCGTCTCGCCGTTCTCGGCCGCACCGGCGATCTCCGGCAGTGCGGCGACCGACTCGGCCTTCGCCCGTGCCAGCTCGGCGACGACGGCGTCGGCGGGAGTGGCCGGCGGCAACTGTTCGAGCAGCGCGTCCTCGTCCACGTCGGAAACGCGCACCACCGGTTCGACACCGGCGGCGCGCAGGACCCGCAGGCGGGCCGGGGAGGCGGATCCGAGCACGAAGACCGGGCCGGCGGTGGCCGGCCCGGTCTCGTGTGTGTTCGACCCGATCTGGGAATCAGGCACTGTCAGTAGCGCAGATTGGTGAAGCTCGACGGTGCGCCCCACTGGGGACGGAGTCGATCGACCGGGCGACCCCAGTCGTTGCGGATCTCCGGTTCCGGCTCACCACCGCCGGCACCCGCGCCGGCCAGGACGCTCACCAGCACGGCGAGGTCCTCATCGGTCGGGTTGCCGTTGACGACGGTCAGGAACGGCTTCTCGGCTGCCTTCTCGGTGCTCTCGTTCACGGATGCCTCGTTCGCTGGGCTCTCACTCACAGGGGGATGTTCCCGTGCTTCTTCGGCGGCAGGTTGACCATCTTGCGCTCGAGCAGCTTGAGTGCGGTCGCGATCTGGCCGCGGGTGTGGCTCGGCGGGATGACCGCGTCGACGTAACCGCGGGCGGCGGCGACGTACGGGTTGACGAGGGTGTCCTCGTACTCCTGCTGCAGCTCGAGGCGCAGTGCGTCGACGTCCTCGCCCTTCGCAGCGGCCTCCTTGAGCTGATTGCGGTAGACGAATCCGACGGCGCCGGAGGCACCCATGACAGCGATCTGCGCCGTGGGCCATGCGAGGTTCACGTCGGCACCCATGTGCTTGGAGCCCATGACGTCGTAGGCGCCGCCGTAGGCCTTACGGGTGATGACGGTGATCTTGCCGACCGTCGCCTCGCCGTAGGCGTAGAGCAGCTTGGCGCCGCGGCGAATGATGCCGCGGTACTCCTGGTCGGTGCCGGGCAGGAAGCCGGGGACGTCGACCAGGGTGACGATCGGGATGTTGAAGGCGTCGCAGGTGCGCACGAAACGTGCGGCCTTCTCCGAGGCGTCGATGTCGAGGCAGCCGGCGAACTGGGTGGGCTGGTTGGCGACGATGCCCACACTGCGGCCGTCGACGCGGCCGTAACCGACGACGATGTTCTTCGCGTAATCGGCCTGGATCTCGAGGAACTCGTCGTCGTCGAGGATGCGACGGATGACCTCGTGCATGTCGTACGGCTGGTTCGGCGAATCCGGGATGAGCGTGTCGAGCTCGAGGTCCTCGTCGGTCAGGGTGTCCTCGATGGAGCCGGCGGCCGGCTGCGCGACCGGCAGACGCGGGGCATCGGCACGGTTGTTGCTCGGCAGGTAGCTCAGGAGTTCCTTGACGTACTCGAGCGCGTCCTCTTCGTCGGAGGCGACGTAGTGCGCGGTGCCCGACTTCGCCATGTGGGTACTCGCGCCGCCGAGTTCTTCCTGGGTGACCTCTTCGCCGGTGACGGTCTTGATGACGTCCGGGCCGGTGATGAACATCTGGCTGGTCTGGTCGACCATGACCACGAAGTCGGTCAGCGCCGGGGAGTACACGTGGCCGCCGGCGGCTGCACCCATGATCAGCGAGATCTGGGGGATGACACCGGAAGCGCGGACGTTGCGGTGGAAGATCTCGCCGTACAGGCCGAGCGAGACCACGCCTTCCTGGATACGGGCGCCGGCGCCGTCGTTGATGCCGATCAGCGGGCGGCCGGTCTTGATGGCGAGGTCCATGACCTTCACGATCTTCTCGCCGTAGACCTCGCCCAGGCTGCCGCCGAAGACGGTGGAATCCTGCGAGAACACGCAGACCTCGCGGCCGTCGATCGTGCCGTAGCCGGTGACCACACCGTCTCCGACCGGTCGACGCTCGGCGAGACCGAAGTTGGTGCTGCGATGCTTGGCGAGCGCGTCGAGTTCGACGAACGAGCCCTCGTCGAGCAGGTGGGTGATCCGCTCACGGGCGGTCAGCTTGCCCTTCGCATGAGTCTTCTCGACGGCGGCCTCGCCCACGGGGTGCTTCGCCTCTTCGAGGCGATTGCGCAGATCGGCGAGCTTCCCCGCTGTCGTGTGGATGTCGGGAGCGGCGGCATCGTCGCGTGAAGCTGTGGTCATGACTGTCGATGCTAACTACCCGAGTGTGAGCCACGTCAACCGGATCAACGTGAGATATCCCTCAGGTTCCCGAGCGATCGGTCGGTGGTTGTTCATTTGTTAGGTTCTTCAGACATGTCCCTCGACGCCGACCTGCTCCGGACCCGACTCGCCGACACGCGCTGGCACCGGATCGAGGTGGTCGATTCCACCGGGTCGACCAACGCCGATCTGGTGACCCGCGCGGCGACCGAACCGGTCGACGGCACGGTGCGCCTGACCACCGACCAGACCGCAGGTCGCGGACGGCACGCGAGGGCCTGGACCGCGCCGCGCGGGACGCAGCTGGCGATGTCGGCGGCGGTCGACGTCGGCGAGCACACCGAACACCTCGGCTGGTTGTCATTGCTGGCCGGGCTCGCCGCGGCGCAGGGAATCAGTGAGGCGATCGGCGTGCGGCCGGGTCTCAAGTGGCCCAACGACGTGCTGATCGACGGGCGCAAGACCGCCGGAATCCTCTCGGAGTACACGCGTTCACCCCACACCCGGCACGGGGACGGAGGGGTGGCCGTGATCGGCACCGGCCTCAACACGACGATGTCCGAGGACCAGCTCCCGGTCCCGACCGCCACCTCGCTGCAGTTGGCGACCGGTGAGGACGTCCCGCTCACCGAGCTGGCGGCGTCGTACCTGCGGGCACTGTCGGATCTGCTCGACCGGTGGCCGAACGACGTCGACGGACTCGCGGCGCGCTACCGGGAGGACAGTGACACCATCGGGCGCCGCGTACGCCTGGTGCTGCCGGGCGACGAGGAGGTCATCGGGACCGCAACCGGCGTCGACGCGTCCGGGCGGATCGTCGTCGACGCCGACGGCCGTCAGGTGATCGCGGCCGCCGGGGACGTCACGCACCTGCGGCCGGTCTGACTTCGACGGGGCTCAGCCGGCGACAGACGGGGCCTAGCGCTGCAGACTCTTGACGCCCATCGCCGGGATGATCGTCAACGGCGGAAGACCGATGACGAAATGCAGGATCGCGGTCTCGATGCCGACCGAGGTCTGCTGATAGGTGAGGATCGGGATCAGCACCGCCGCCACCAGGAGCAGCCCCACGATCCAGCGATAGAACTGGTTGGGCGCCGGCGTGATGAGCTGCAGCACATACCAGAGCGCGCCGGCGGCGAGTGCGCACAGGAATCCCACGACACCGAACCAGATCTCGCTGGCCGCCACCGGGTTCCAGACACCGAGCTTGCCGGACTCGTTCACCTTCTCGACGAACGCCGCGATGATCCAGGCGACCAGCCACGCAGCGAGGCCGGTGACCACACCGGTCATCACCACGCCACCGGCGAAGGTGACCGGGTTGACGTCGGGTCCGCGTCGCGGCGCCCGGTCCGGCCGTGGTTGCTCGACGTACCCGCCCGGTGCGGCGGGCCCGTCGGCCGGGTACGGATCCCGGTAAGGCTCGGCATACGGATCCTGCCGGCTGTAGGCACGCGAGTCGGGGTTGTACCCGGATTCGTAGCGAGCGGTCCGTGGGTCGGGATCGCGGTGCGGGCCCCGCGGGTCCTGGTAGGTCATGACAATTCTCCTCGCCGACCGCCCCAACGTGCCCGGCAGTCGATCGGTATTGGTGTCTCGCAGTCTACTCAGCGTGGCCCCGGGCAGGGCCGTCCCGATTATGCTGAGCCGCATGGCTTACCCGCGGGAGAACCTGGCGCCCGGTGAACGTGTCGTTCTCCACCGGCACCCTCATTGGAAGTGTCTGCTCGGTCCGTTCCTGTTGTTCGGGATCATCACCGCGGCCGCGGGTGTCCTCGCGGGCGTGATCGCCGGATCGTCGCTGGGCTCGACCCCGCGGACGGTGCTGCTGCTCGTCGTCGGCGTGGTGTGGGCACTCGGCCTCGTCTGGTATTTCGTCCGGCCGTTGCTGTCCTGGAAGACGACGCACTTCGTCCTGACCGACCGCCGGGTGATGTTCCGCAACGGAATCCTCACCCGGTCGGGTATCGACATCCCGATCCGGCGGATCAACACCGTCGAGTTCCGCCACGGCGTCATCGACCGGATGCTCCGGACCGGCACGCTGGTCATCGAGTCGGCCTCCGACGAACCGCTGTCCTTCGACGACATCCCGCAGGTGGAGAAGGTCCATTCGCTGCTCTACCACGAAGTGCTCGAGATGTACGGCGACGACGCGGAAGACGACTACGGCGTCCCGGGCGGCCCCGCCGACCGTCCCGAGAGCAGAGGGGCGCGGGAGCGTTGACCAACGTGCTGCTCGCCGAGGACGACGCCGCGATCGCCGAACCGCTCGCGCGGGCCCTCTCCCGCGAGGGATACGGGTGCGATGTCGTGAGCACCGGTGCCGACGCGCTCGAGAAGGCCCTCGACAGCCGCTACGAGTTGCTCATCCTCGACCTCGGACTCCCGGTCCTCGACGGCCTCGAGGTGTGCCGGCGGGTGCGCGCCCAGCGTCCCGCGCTCGCGGTCCTCATGCTCACCGCGCGCACCGACGAGGTCGACTTCGTGGTCGGCCTCGACGCCGGTGCGGACGACTACGTGGGTAAACCGTTCCGCCTCGCCGAGCTCCTCGCCCGTGTGCGGGCGTTGCTCCGCCGGCGTCAGCCCGACGACGGCGAGCCCGTACTCGAGGGCGGCGCGATCCGACTCGACGCGCGGGCGCGGCGAGTCCTGGTGGACGGGGAGGACCTCACCCTCGCGAACCGCGAGTTCGATCTCTTGCGATTCCTCATGGAGCGTGCGGGTCAGGTGGTGACCCGTGAGGAGATCCTCACCGAGGTCTGGGGTTCGGCGGATCTGCGGTCGTCGAAGACCCTCGACATGCACATCTCGTGGCTTCGCCGGAAGATCGGCGACGACCGCCACAACCGCCCGCGGCACATCGTGACGGTGCGCGGCGTCGGCTTCCGGTTCGACCCCTAGGAAGTTCCATGCGACCGGCATCGATGCGACCGGCTTCCATGCGCCGGCGCCTGCTCACCACGATGACCGCCGTCCTGATCGCGGTCGGCTGTCTGCTGGGCATCCCGTTGAGCGTCGTGGCCTGGTGGTGGGTGGCCGACAACGCGAATCAGGCTCTCGACAACCGGCTCAAGATCGTCGCCGACCAGCTCATCCGGCAGGAGGGGGCCGACGGTCGCATCCCGTCCGAGGCCGTCAACCGGCAGTCCTTCGAACTGCTGCTGCCACCCGACGGCCAGCTGACCATCACCTACCCGGATCTCGGGGGAGTCGATCGGCGGATGGTCGTCGGAGCCGACATCGATGGGCCCCGACTCTCGGAATCCATCGGTCTGGGCACCGCCGGCACGCTGACCCTGTCCATCCCGCGCAACGAGGTCCGGGACGACCAGATGACCGCGGCCGGCGTCGTCCTGCTCGTGGTCGTCGCCTCGGTGATCGGCGGCTCGGTGGTGGCGGCGGTGTCGGCGGGCCGGATCGTCGACCCCCTGACCGATCTGGCCGACCGCGCGGCGACTCTCGGCCGTGCCGACTTCCGTACCGAATGGAAGATGTACGGCATCGCCGAACTCGATCGGGTGTCGCGAGCGCTCGCCGACGCCAACACCGCGCAGGCCCTGAGGCTCGAACGCGAACGCGAGATCGCCGGCGATGCGTCGCATCAGCTCCGCAGCCGGCTGACCGCCATCCAGCTGCGGCTCGACGAGCTGGCGCTGCACGACGATCCGGCGGTCGTCAGCGAAGCCGAGGAAGCACTCGACCAGGTGGAGCGACTGGCCACCGATCTCGACGAACTGGTGGAAGCCTCGCGTGCCGACGAACCCGAACCACATTTCATCGACGTCGGCGACATGCTCGCCACACTCGTCGAGGACTTCCGTCACGCCTTCGAGGCGCAGGGTCGGCAGCTGATCGCGGTGGTCGAGGGTGCACCGCAGGCGCTCACCTCGCAGTCCGGACGCCTGCGGGAGGCGGTCAGTGTGCTGGTCGACAACGCGCTACAGCACGGTCGCGGGACGTGCCGGATCGAGGTGAGCACCCTGCAGGCCGGCGATCTGGTCCGCATCACGGTCGCCGACGAGGGCGACGGCGTCGCCGACGAGATCTCCGCGCACATCTTCCGCCGCGGTTTCTCGGCCGGGAAGCGGCCCGGTGCCGGGCGCAGCGGCGTCGGACTGTCGCTGGCGCGGGCGTTGATCGAGGCCGACGGCGGGCGCCTGGAACTCACGGTCCGACGTCCCCCGGTGTTCGCCATCGTCGTCCCGGCCCGATATGCGAGCGGATACGGCGAGGAACCGAACGAGCAGGACGACCCGGGTCCCGGCGGCACGGACACCGACGTCAGGCGTGACCGAGTTCCTCATCGTTGAGCTCGGCGAGCGAGGGGTGCAGGTCGGTGGACCCGGCTTCGCCACCGCGGAGGAGTTCCTCGGGGAACGCGAATTTGCGCAGCGCCCAGAAGCGGAAGGCCATCTGCATCAGGTTGCCGATGATGTAGCCGAGGACGAAGTCGACGACGACGACCTCGGACACACTCAGGTTGGACCGCATGTCGAAGACGTTGTTGCCGACGAACAGCGGTGCGGCCTGCAGGATGACGCCGATCCCGCTGATGAAGAAGAACAGCAGTGCCTCGTGGTGGCGTTCACGGCCGCCGCGGTTCTTGAAGGCCCACTCGCGGTTGAGGATGTAGCTGAGGATCGTCGCCAGCACCCCGGCGATGATCTTGGCGATCACCGGCTTCGGCTCGAGGATCGTGAGGCTGAGGCTGTAGAAGATCGCGAGATCGAAGATGAAGGTGGTACCGCCGACCATGGCGAACTTGATGAGTTCGTGGTGCCGCATCACGAGCCGTCGGACCGGCGCTGGGAGGCGAGCGATCAGCTCGTCGATCAATGGCACAAGATCCGAGTGTACGAAACAACAGCGCCGGGGGAGTTCTCCGGGCGGTTGTGCGGATGACAGAGCGGACGTGCCACGATGGTTCGCGTGAATCCACGCGAGGCGGATGGAGCGCCAGTGAACGGGCCGATGACCTCGAATTCCGCGCCACCCACCCCGGAAGCGGCGCGTAGCGCCGGCGCGGCGTCGGGTATGCCGAAGGTCACGATGATCGGTGGCGGACAGCTCGCGCGGATGACGCATCAGGCCGCGATCACACTCGGACAGTGTCTGCGCGTGCTGGCCGCGTCGGATTCGGACCCGGCCGCGCAGGTGAGTGCCGACATCGTCCTCGGCTCACACGACGAACTCGACGACCTGCGCCGCGCCGCCGCCGGTGCCGCCGCACTGACCTTCGACCACGAAGGTGTGCCGCTGCATCACCTCCAGGCACTCGAAGCCGAAGGAGTGGCGGTCCTCCCGCCGTCGAAGGCGCTGCACTTCGCCCAGGACAAGCTGGCGATGCGGGTTCGCCTGGCCGAGCTGGGTCTGCCGGTCCCGGAGTTCGCCGATCTCGCCGGCGACCGGACGGCCGCCCGCGCGCGTCTCGCCGAGTTCGGCGCGGCCAACGACTGGGAGATCGTCATCAAGGCGGTCCGCGGTGGATACGACGGTCGCGGGGTCTGGCTCGTCGACGGCGCCGACGAGGCCCTCGCGGTCTTCGACGAGTACCCGTCCGACGCGCCGGCGCTGCTGGCCGAACAGAAGGTGCCGATGCGGCGCGAACTGTCGGCCATGATCGCCCGGTCCCCGTTCGGGCAGGGTGCGGCGTGGCCGGTGGTGGAGACCATCCAGCGTCACGGCCAGTGCGCCGTCGTGCTCGCGCCCGCACCGGATCTCTCCGACGACGTCGCGAAGCAGGCGCAGCAGATGGCGTTGCGTCTCGCCGGCGAACTCGGCGTGGTCGGTGTGATGGCGATGGAACTCTTCGAGACCGTCGACGGCGAACTCGTCGTCAACGAACTCGCGATGCGTCCGCACAACAGCGGGCACTGGACGATGGACGGCGCGGTCACCTCGCAGTTCGAGCAGCATCTGCGCGCCGTTCTCGACTACCCGCTCGGCAACACCGCGCCGACCGCGCCGCTGACCGTGATGGCCAACATCCTGGGCGCGCCGAGCGCACCGGAGATGTCCATGGACGAGCGCCTGCACCACCTGATGGCGCGGATGCCCGAGGCCAAGGTGCACCTCTACGGCAAGGGTGAGCGGCGCGACCGAAAGATCGGCCACGTGAACATCGTCGGCCGGCCGGGTGAATCGATGGACTCGGTGCGCGAGCGCGCCGAGCGTGCTGCGCAGTGGATGTCGCACGCGACGTGGACCGACGGATGGGATGTGCATTCATGACCGAGAACAGGGGCCCTCGTGTCGGCCTGATCATGGGCAGCGACTCCGACTGGCCGACGATGAAGGCGGCCGCGGAGGCACTCGCCGAGTTCGACGTGCCATTCCAGGTGGGTGTCGTCTCGGCACACCGCACACCGCAGCGGATGCTCGACTACGCGGCCGGTGCCGCCGCCAACGGCATCGAGGTCATCATCGCGGGAGCCGGTGGGGCAGCGCACCTTCCGGGCATGGTCGCCTCGGCGACGCCGTTGCCGGTGATCGGTGTGCCGGTGCCGCTGCGACACCTCGACGGCCTCGACTCGTTGCTGTCCATCGTGCAGATGCCCGCCGGTGTGCCCGTCGCGACGGTTTCGGTCGGCGGCGCCCGCAACGCCGGACTGCTCGCCGTGCGCATCCTCGCCTCCTCCGACCCCGTCCTCCAGGAACGGATGGTGTCGTTCCAGAAGGGCCTCGAGCAGATGGTCCTCGACAAGGACGCCGCGCTCCAGCAGGAACTGCTCGGCGACTAGCCCTCTGCCGCAGGCGATCCCGGAGTGGCGGGCGACAAGCCGAGTTTGTCGGTGAAGAAGTCCAGCACCCGGTCGAAGGCTTCCCTCGTGGGTTGTCCGGGTTCGTCGTAGAGGTCCTCGGTCAGCACCGAATGCGGCCGGGGGAACATCGAATCCGGGTTCGCGGCGTCGTCGGGGAGTTCGATGCCGATGAACGAGTCGCCGAGAAGTTCCTGGAGATAGGTGAATCGCGAACGCGGCGAGAGCTGATCACCGGCGAAACGCAGACCCATCACCTCCAGGCCGCGGGCGCATCGTGCCTGCACTTTCGCGAGGTCGGCGTCGCCGACGTCGATCGCGCGTGCGCGTCCGGGGAGGACCGCGAACGGCAGCGACGGCTGCGAGAGCACCGGCGCCAGCATCCGTTCGTCGGTGGCCATCGCGAGCGCGAAGCCGCCGGTGAAACACATTCCGACCGCACCCACCCCGGGACCGCCGCAACGGTCGTGCTCGCGGGCGGCGAGCTCGCGCAGCCACGCCGTGACCGGTGAGGTCTTTCCCGTTGCGAGAATGGTGAATTCGCGGGTGATGCAGGTCTTGGCGATGGTGCCCAGCATCGACCGCATCGAGCCGACCCGGCCGAGGTTGTCCGGGCGAGGATCGCGCCCGTCGACGCCGAACAGCGACGGCATGACGGCGGTCGCCCCCAGATCGGCGATGCGCCGCGCGACGTCGGCGACCTTCGGGCTGATCCCGGGCATCTCGGCGATCACGATGACCGCGGGACCCGTGCCCTTGCGGTAGACGCGGCGGGTGTCGCCGCGCAGGGTCACGTCCTCGGCGGTGAAATCGTCGAGCGGGTCGTCGGCCACCGGGGTTCAGGCCTTGTGCAGGGTGCCGAGGAGAGCCGACTCGAAGAGCCGTGCGGGGATCTTCGCGCCGGAGGCGATGTCGGGGGAGTCCGACGGGACGATGCGCGGACCGGTGACCTGATAACGCTCGTTCTTGCGGACGATGGCGAAGGACCCGGCCGCCTGAACGTTGCGCACCCAGTCGGTGTGCCGGCCGTAGGTGAGGATGATCGTGAGTTTGTCACGATCGACCCAGGCCAGCACCGGATTCGAGTAGGTCTTTCCGGACTTGCGGCCGACGTGCTCCACCATCGCGAAGGGCGGCAGGTGGGGTGCCCACTGCCGCTGGATCGGATTGGTGACGATCTTGTTGAAACGGGCCAGTGCGTTGGGCAGTCGCATGTCCCCACTGTGCCGTATCAACTGCGATCCCGCAGGTTCTTGTGCACTGCGCTCCCGCGGGCCGTGCGCACTGCGATCTCGCAGGGCCGTATCAACTGCGATCCCGCAGGTTCTTGTGCACTGCGCTCCCGCGGGCCGTGCGGTAATTGCGACGCGGGCCGTGCGGCAATTGCGGCTATTCGGAGGGTGTTCCGAGGACGACTCCGGCCTTCTCGACCTCCGCGATCGCGGCCACCCGCTCGGCGGAGGCGTTCGCGACGTGCACCAGACTGCCACCGGCGACCAGAGGTGCGAGCAGGTGTGCGAGCACGCCGGGCGCGGTGTGCCAGGGACGCGTCGACACCACGCGGGTACCGGCGGCGATGCCGTCGCGTTCCGCGACGGTGCGTGCCTCGGTGACCACCTCGGCGGTCGGCATCCCGTCGAGCGCCTCGACCGCCGGGGACCGCGAGACGAACTGGTCGCCGTGCACCCGCACGACGCTCCCGTAGTCGCCGACCCCGGGCGGGAGATCACGCAACGGCAGCGCGAACGGATCGAGTGACGCCACCACGACCTCGTCGGCGTCGGGATGGTCGTCGAGCCGGTCGCGCGAGGTGAAGACCACCCGTGGCTCCGAAGCGGCCTCCGCGGCATCGGCGTCCGCGAGGTGGACGTCGGCGCCGGCCCACAGTGAGCCGATCACGATCCCGGCGGTCTGCCAGTGCTCGGGGAGATCCACCACCACGACATCCCCGGCGCCCACCCCGATCTCGTCGACGAGATAGTTGGCGGTCTTGGCCGCCCAGTTGCCGAGGGTGGCCGCCGACAGTTCGGTGCGCTCGCCGGTCGCCTCGTCGTAGTACGTCAGCAGCGGACGCGAATGATCGGCCACCGCACCGAAGATCGCGTCGGCGACGGTGTTCGGACTGCTCAGTTCACGCACATCGGCCCCTTGTTCGCGGCGGTGATCGGCGGGCGCTTGTTGCCGACACGCTCACTGGCCGGGGTGTTGTCGGACTGGTCGCCGGTGTCGCCGAGCCCGCCCGGTCCGGCGTAGGTGTTGGTGAGGACCACCTTGAGCTGGTCGTCGGCGAGGTTCGGGTCCTCGACGACCTTCACGCCGCCGAGGTCCTTGGCGAGCAGCCGCGCGGCGTCGCCGTTCTCCTTCGCGTAGATCACCGAGTCCTTGGTGTCGGCCTTGCCGCTGGAGGTCTCACCGGACTGATAACCCTTGTTGGTCAGGATGTTCGCCACGTTCGAACCCAGTCCGTCGATGGTGCCCGCGTTGACGACGTCGACCTTGAAATCGCCGCGCTGGGCGTCGGCTCCGGCCTGCTTCGGGGTGAGGAGGTCACTGGTGTACGTCTTCACCGCCTGCGGATCCACCTGGACGACGCTCTGCAGACCGTCCTCGCTCCAGCCCTGTTCGGTGACGATCGGGATGGTGGAGAACTTCACGCGTCCGCCGCTGAGGTCCTTGAGTTGCTCCGCGAAGTTGATGATGTTCCAGCCGTCGTCGATGACGATCGACCGCGCCACCGCGTTCTGCATCTCCGAGAGCTTTCCCGGATCGGTGAGAGTGCCTGCGGACAACACCTTCTGGGTCAATGACGCCATGAAGGCCTGCTGACGTGTGATGCGGTCGAGGTCGCCGCGCGGGAGTCCGTGACGCTGGCGCACGAAGCTCAATGCCCTGGGCCCGTCGAGGGTCTGGACACCCTTGCGGAAACGCGCGCCGCTGAACGGATCCCGGACCGGGGCGTTGAGGCAGACGTCGATGCCGCCGACCGCATTGGTCAGCAGGACGAAGCCGAGCAGACCGACCTCCGCATAGTGGTCGACCTGGACGCCGGTGAGGTTGGCGACGGTGTCCACCAACGCCTTCCGGCCGGCCAGCGTGCCTTCCTTCTCCGCCTCCTCGGGCGACTGCCCGGCTTCCACGGCACGGGCGCGCACGCCTTCGCGGGTGGTGCCGTAGGCCGCGTTGATCTTGCTCATGCCGATACCGGGTACGTCGACGTACGAGTCACGCGGGATCGAGATCGCGGTGGCCGACGAACCGTCCTCGGGGATGCGCACCAGCAGGATGGTGTCGGTGTTGGTGGCGACCTCCTCGCCCGACCGCAGGAGCTTGACCTCCTCCGGCGAGAGCGGGTTGCCCTTCGCGTCGGTACGGGAGTCGGTGCCCACCAACAGGATGTCGACGGCGCCGTCCTTCGCACCACCCAGACCGAGTCCGCCGAGCTGCGTGATGCGGGTCTCCAGGTCGGACATCGTGTTCCACGCGTAACCGGTGCACAGCAGCACGGCGACCGATGCGACCGCGATCAACGCGCGGCCCCATCCGGCGCCCGACGACCATCCGGCGCGAGGGTGAGTGGCGGTGCCGGGCGGAGCGGTCGGCGGCGCGGTCGGTGCGGTGGATCTCGCGGTGGCCGACGGCTTTTCGGTCACCGCGGCAGCACTGCGAGCTGCTCCTGCCGAAGCGTGCTTCCCGGTTGCAGGCTTCTTCGGTGGGGTTCTCCGCGGTGCGGCCTTCTTCGGCGCGGCCTTCTTCGCGGGAGCATTCTCGGCGTCGGGTCGAGGGACGCGCTTGCGGGCGGGATCCGGTGACGCGGAACGCTTACGTTCGGCGGGTGCCGACCGCGTGTGGATCTCGCCGGACGAGCGTCGGCCGAGAGGTTCGTCGCCGCGCCGCGGCCGGCGGGGAGACGCCGGTTCCTGCGGGGGCACACGCCTGCGGGGGTCGCGCGGCTCCGCGGGGCGTCGACGAGGCCTGCCTTCGGCATCCCGGGCGGGGATCCGTTCGGGCGGCGGCTGGCGCCGTGCGTGTTGTGCGGACTCCGCTCGCGACTGCGTCGTGGGAGCACCACGCACCACCCGGCGTCGGGGAGCGCCGGGCTCGGGGTCGGCGGGACGCGGGCGGGCGCCCTGAGGCGGCCGCCCCGGTTCACCAGTGCGTTCGCCGCGCACCGGCCGTCGGCCGTGATCGGCATCCGGAGTGCGCCGGCTGCCCGGCTCCGGCGGTACCGCACGCCGGGGGCGCGGCCGCCCACGTGCGCCGTCGGATGGTGAATCCACTGGTCCGCGGTCCCTTTCGTGGTCGTCGTGCTGCTCGACGGTGGCGCCCGGTCGGTCCGCGCCATGGGATTGTCGGTGCAGGAGTGAAAGCTGATGTTGCTGTCGCCAGGCTACTGAAGTGATTCGGGAATTCGAGAACGCAACGCCGAGAAGTCGAGTAGCGGTCGTCACGTGTTGATGGACGGCCGAGTCGTGGCACGCCGGGGTCTGCGGCACGATGGTGGCCATGCGTGTCACGCCCAGCACCCCCACCGTGTACATCGTCGGCGCCGGCGGGCAGCTCGGCACCGCACTCCAGGAGAGGTCTGCCCAGGCACCCGACTCCGTGGTGTGGCGTCCGCTGACCTCCGCCGACATCGACATCACCGACGAGACATCGGTCGCGGCCGCGCTGGGCGACCTCGGCGCCGACGACGTCGTGGTCAATTGCGCCGCCTACACCGACGTCGACGGAGCCGAGTCTGATCCGGAGGGTGCGCGCCGGGTCAACGTCACCGGTCCGGCACTGCTCGCCGCCCAGACCGCCGCCGCGGGGGCGTGGTTGATCCATGTCTCCACCGACTACGTCTTTCCCGGTACCCCGCTCGACGGCCCGGGCTCAGCGGGCGACCGTCCCGACGGCTACGAGCCCGATGACGTGAGCGGCGAACCGGCAACCGTCTACGGGGCAACCAAACTCGCCGGTGAACGCGCCGCACTCGACGCGGACCCGCGTGCCACCGTCGTGCGCACCGCGTGGGTCTACACCGGCGGACCCGAGAGCCGCGACTTCGTCGGGACGATGCGTCGACTCGAGCAGACACGCGACACCGTGTCGGTCGTCGACGACCAGCTCGGTTCGCCCACCTACTGCATCGACCTCGCCGACGGGCTGTGGGAACTGGTGGCCGCCGGGCCCCGCCCCGAGGTCACCGGAACCGTCCTGCACGCCACCAATGCGGGCCGTGCGACGTGGTTCGAGGTGGCGGCGGCCGTCTTCGAGGAGGTCGGCGCCGAACGTTCACGCGTGCTGCCCACCACCACGGCGGAGTTCCGGCGCCCGGCACCGCGTCCGGCGTATTCGGTGCTCTCCGGACGCTCCTGGGCCGCGGCGGGGCTGACGCCGTTACGGGACTGGCGCGCCGCGCTGCACGCGTCGATAGCCGAGCCGGGCGGTTCGTTACCCTGAGCCGGTGCCCGCTCAGCTAGCCGTCGTGACGGTGACCTACTTCTCCGGTGATCACCTCGCGACCTTCCTTCGCAGTCTCGACGCCGTGACCGATGTGATGCCGCAGGTCGTCATCGCAGACAACGGCTCCGACGACGGTGCACCCGAACAGGCCGAGAAGGACTACGAGTCGGTGACGCTGGTCCGCACCGGCGGCAACCTCGGCTACGGCCGCGCGATGAACCGCGGGGTCGCCGAGATCGATCCCGACATCGAGTTCGTGCTCATCGCCAACCCGGACGTCGAGTGGAAGCCGGGCTCGATCGACGAACTCCTCGACGCTGCGCGGCGCTGGCCGCGTGCGGGATCGCTGGGACCGCTCATCCGGGAACCCGACGGCACCATCTACCCGTCGGCGCGACGCGTTCCCGACCTCGTCTCCGGCACCGGTCACGCCATCCTCGGCACGGTGTGGAAATCGAATCCGTGGACTGCGGCCTATCGCGCCGACGACGAGGCGCCGTCGGAACGGGCGGTCGGCTGGCTCTCGGGGTCGTGCCTGCTGGTTCGACGGGAGGCATTCGACGCCGTCGGCGGCTTCGACCCCCGCTATTTCATGTACATGGAGGACGTCGACCTGGGCGACCGCCTGGGCAAGGCCGGCTGGCAGAACGTCTACGTCCCCTCCGCCGAGATCGTGCACACCAAGGGACACAGCGCCGGTCGGAACCCCGAGAAGATGCTGCCCGCACACCACGAGAGTGCCTATCGGTTCCAGGCCGACCGCAACCCCGGTGTGTGGCGTGCACCGCTGCGGCTCGCGCTGCGCGTCGGCCTGGCCGCGCGGTCGCGTCTTGCGGTCCGAGCGGCCCGCCGGACCACGTCGACGGAGAACACCTCGACGAGCGAAGACAACGGATGAGTGCTGAAGTGAATACCGGACATCACGAAGAAGGGACCGATCAAGTGGATCAGTACACCGTGCGCGAGTCGGTGGGGCGCGCGTCCGTCGGCGGATCGGCGCCTGTTGCCGAGGGCGTCGAGGCGGTCGTCCTCGTCGGCGGCAAGGGCACCCGGCTCCGTCCGCTCACGCTCTCGGCACCCAAGCCGATGCTGCCCACCGCGGGCCTGCCCTTCCTCACACACCTGCTGTCGCGCATCCACGCGGCCGGGATCCGCGACGTCGTCCTCAGTACCTCGTTCAAGGCCGAGGTGTTCAGCGAGTACTACGGCGACGGCTCCAAGCTGGGCCTGCGTCTGCGCTACGTCACCGAGGACGAGCCGCTCGGCACCGGCGGCGGCATCCGCAACGTCCTCGACGAGCTGACCGCCGACACCATCGTCGTGTTCAACGGCGACGTGCTCGGCGGCACCGATGTGCGCGACGTCATCGACAGCCATCGCGCGGCCGACGCGGACGTGACCATCCACCTCGTCCGGGTGAGCGATCCGCGGGCGTTCGGCTGCGTGCCGACCGACGGCGACGGCCGCGTCACCGCCTTCCTGGAGAAGACCCAGGACCCGCCGACTGATCAGATCAATGCCGGCACATATGTTTTCAAGCGCAAGATCATAGAGTCGATCCCGTATGGCGTGCCCGTCTCGGTGGAGCGCGAGGTCTTCCCGCGCCTGCTCACCGAGGGCAAGCACGTCCACGCCCACGTCGACCACGCCTACTGGCGCGACATGGGCACCCCGGAGGACTTCGTCCGCGGCTCGGCCGACCTGGTGCGCGGCATCGCACCGTCACCGGCGCTCGGTGACCGCCACGGCGAGTCGCTGGTCCACGAGGGTGCCGGCGTCGGCCCGGGTGCCCTGCTGATCGGCGGCACCGTCGTCGGCCGAGGCGCCGAGGTCGGGCCCCGCGCCCGCCTCGACGGTGCGGTGGTCTTCGACGGCGCGGTCATCGAGGCCGGTGCGGTCGTCGAACGCTCGATCATCGGTTTCGGCGCACGAATCGGTCCGCGGGCATTGATCCGCGACACCGTCATCGGCGACGGCGCGGACATCGGCGCGCGCTGCGAACTCCTGCGCGGCGCACGCGTGTGGCCGGGAATCGAGATCCCGGACAACGGAATCCGCTTCTCGACGGACGTGTGAGGCGTTCGCGAACTCGGCACGCGTGTGACCACGCAAACCCACCGTTTTTCGGCAAACCCAGCACCCCCTCTCAGGGGGTGGACCTGCCGAAAAAGGGTGGGTTTGCGTTGTGGTCAGCGGGTCTTGACCGCCGCGAGCACACCGGGCCCGAGCGGGATCACGACCGGCAGGAGGCGCTCGTCGTCGGCGATCAGCAGGGCCGCCTCGCGCGCGGCCGCGGTCGGCGGGTCGGTGCGGGACGGATCGCCCACGGTGCCGTCGGCCGTCGCGTTGTGCACCACGACGACACCGCCGTCGCGCAGCATGCGGACGGCCTCGGTCACGAACCGCGGCAGGTCCAGCAACGGACCGTCGATGAAGACCAGATCGTAGGACGAGTCCGAGAGGCGCGGCAGCACGTCGGTGGGTGTGCCGTTGATCAGGCGCGTGCGGCCGGGGGAGATGTCGGCCCCGGCGAACGACGCCCGCGCCGCACGATGGTGCTCGGGTTCGGGGTCGATGGTGGTCAGGACCCCGTCGGCGGCCATGCCGTTGAGCAACCACAGACCGCTCACGCCCGTGCCGGTGCCGATCTCGGCCACGGCCTTGGCGTCGGCGGTGCGGGCCAGAAGTGCGAGCAGCGCACCGACCGCTGGGCTCACGGGCGTGGCACCCAGTTCCTCTGCGCGGGCGCGGGCGGCGATGACGGCGTCGTCCTCGACGATCGCCGACTCGGCGTAGGCGATCAGATCGGGGCCGGCGGACGGGGTTGACTCGGTCACGCGTCGAGGTTAGACCGCAGGTCCGGTCAACGCGGACATGGCACGCCGACCTGCGCGAATCCCGGGCCGCGGTCGGAGCCCGTCACATCCTCAGGGAACACTCAGGGGACTCATACGGCGACCACACTCCGATACGAGAGGGTGAGTGCGTCCGGTTGACGGTACTGCCCGGCGAGTCGGTGTGAAGCCCCGGCGCGTTGGGAATACCGGACCGGTGAGACGTTGTTCGACACGGTGAGTGCTCTGGGTCACCGGGCTGTGTTCACGAGAGAGGAACCGACCACCCACCATGACCGATTCCCGCGATTCCACCGACGAAGTGCCCGCCGTTCCGGCGGGCACCGCAGGTTTCGACGCCACCGGCGACGAACAGCTGATGCCGTCATGGGATGA
>NZ_JANRHB010000012.1:0-129627 GCF_024733855.1 Gordonia sp. GONU | reverse complement strand
AGTGAAACAAGCCGACATTCCGAGATCGGCAGACCACCCACGCCCACATACCACCACCCCCAAAACCGCACGCCCACAACACCCTCCACCACCACCGGCACACCACATCGGTGCATCCAGGTTGAGGTGTGAGGAGCGTAAGCGACGGCCCCCTGCCGCCTGAGGTGTGAGGAGCGTAAGCGACGGCCCCCTGCCGCCTGAGGTGTGAGGAGCGCAAGGGACGGCCCCCTGCCGCCTGAGGTGTGAGGAGCGCAAGCGACGAGCCTCGAAGGCCTGGTGAGGCACTCCCTAAGAGGGTTGACTCCTCAGGAGCGTGCGGCGATCAGGTCCGCCACGATCTTCGCCGACATCATCACGAGCGGTAGCCCACCGCCCGGGTGCGACGACCCGCCCACCAGGTAGAGGCCCGGAACGGGCGAGGTGTTCTTGGGCCGCAGGAACGCCGCCCGCGGACCGTTCGACGACGAGCCGTAGATCGAACCGCCGGGCGTCATGGTGCGGCGCTCCAGATCTGCCGGCGTGACCAGCAGCCGATGGCGGACCCGGTCGCCGACGTCGACGCCGCGGTCGGCCATCACAGCCATGATCTGGTCGGCGTAGCTCTCTGCGAGTCCTGGTGCATCCCAGTCCACTCCGTGCTCGGGATCGTGCCGGGGCCCGTTGACGAGCACGAACCAGGCGGCCGTCTCCGGTCCCGGGACGATCTCGGGATCGTCGGGTGCGGAGATGTACACGGTCGGTCGGGCGACGGGGCGCGGTGGACCGTTGAAGCCGAAGACGGCGTCGAACTCCTCGTCGTAGTCCTCGGCGAACAGGACGTGGTGATGTGGCTGCCCGGCGGGCGGGTCGTCGAGGGCCAGGAGCAGGACGAAGCCCGACAGTGACGGCGTCGAACGTCGCAGCAGCGCAGACGGAATGCGGGCAGGACGGCGCGGTACGAGGCGGTCGTACACCTGGCGGGCGTCCGCATTCGCCACGACGATGTCGGCGGAGCGCCTGCTGCCGTCGGCGAGAACGACGCCGTCGACATGTGCGCGTTCGTCCGTCGACACCCGGGACACCTCGACACCGAACTCGATCCGGCCGCCGAGGGCGAGGAGACGATCCCGCATCGCGGTCGCGATCCGTCCGAGACCGCCGCGGACATACCAAGAGCCCCAGGCCTGTTCGGCCCACGGGACGGACGCCAGTGCCGCCGGTGCGCGTCGCGGATCCGACCCGGTGTAGGTGGCGTAGCGGTCGAGGAGCATCGCCAGGCGGGGATCGTCGAGATACTCGGACCCGAGCCCGCGCAGGGATTTCCAGGGCGCCACGGTGCGGACATCCGACGGTGTCGCGATCCCGCCGATCATCGTCCGCACGCTCATCGGCGACTCCAGGAAGGGGCCGTGGGTCACGTCCCAGATGGCCTGGGCGCGAGCGAGAAACGCCGACCACTGATCGCCACGTCCGGGACCCAGTGCGGTGTCGAGCGCGGACGGGATGTGGTCGAGGGTGTCGGGCAGCTCGAGTTCGGTGCCGTCGGGGAAGCGGTAACGTGCGGCGACGGGCAGCCGCCGGAGTTCGAGTACATCGTCCACGGATGCGCCGGTGTCATCGAACAGTTCGGTGAGGACGTGTGGCATGGTCACCAGGGACGGGCCGGTGTCGAAGACGAAGCCGTCGTGCTCGATCACGCCGAGTTTGCCACCGACGGAGTCGAACTGTTCGAGCACGGTGACGTCATGACCGGCCGCCTGCAGGCGCATCGCGGTGGCGAGCCCGCCGACGCCCGCGCCGATCACGATGACCCGGCTCATCGGTCGACCTCGATGGTGCGTCCCTTCCACCGGAGTTCGCCGCGGCGTCGGGCGATCGTCGAATCTGCTGCGAGGAAGGCGAACAGCGCGATCGAGGCGGGGTGTCCGAAGGCGTCGGGGAACGTGCGTCCACCGGTGCATCGGGCGGCCACCAGTCGGGAGGCGACGCCGGCGAGGTACCCCACCAGTCCGGTGCGCGACCCGGTGAGTGCGGCGAGCGCCGGGATCACATACATCAGGCAGAGAGCGGCGGTCACCGCGGATGTGCCGGCCGGGGAACCGAACGCAGACCACAGCGATTTGCGGTATCCCGCACGGACTTCGTGCCAACCGTCGTACATGTGGCAGATCGCCACGGTGCTTCCATCGGCGACCACGCCGCGGCCGCCTGCGGCCTTGATCGCCCGCAGCAGGGCGATGTCCTCCAGGACGACGTCGCGGACGACCTCATGGCCGCCGGCCCGTCGGTAGGTGACGGCGTCGACCATCAGGAACTGACCGTTCGCGGCCGCCAGGGACTCGCGCGGGGAACGCTCGGCGAGTCCGAGCGGAAGCGTGCTCATCCACGACCACTGGAGCAGCGGCTGCACCAGGCGTTCGGCGGCACTGGTCGCAACCTGCCGGGGATAGGGGCTGACGAGATCGAGCCCGGAGTCGCGCAGCAACGCGACCGACGACGTGAACGCGTGCGGTTCGACCACGACGTCGGCGTCGACGAAGGCGAGGACCCCGTCGGGGACGGTTCCGTCGGGCAGTGCGTTGTCCGCCAATTGCCGGCAGGCCCAGGTCTTCCCGAGCCATCCGGGCGGGGGTGGCGATCCCTCGAACACCTCGATCCGGTCGTCGTGCGCGGCGAGTCGTGCCAGCACGGCGTCGGTTCCGTCGGCCGAGCCGTCGTCGAGCACCAGCACGCGTGCCGGTCCGGGCCAGCGGTCGATGGCGTCGAGGACGGCGGTGAGACAACGGTCGGCCCTGGTGACCTCGTTTCGCATCGGGATGAGGACCGAGAGCGGTTCGGCGGGCGGGATGTCGGTGAGGCCGGGCCGGCGGACTCGGATCGCGTTGTCGACGGTGAGAGCGAGCGATGCCAGCGAGAGTCCGGTCCCCACCGTCACCGTGCGATGCCACAGGTCAGTCGCGCGCACGATGTCTCCTGGACTGGATCGATCGCACCTCGAGCACGAGCAGCGGCAGCGCGACCACCCCCATCACCACGGCACCGGCCAGTGCGACCGTCGGCCGGCCGAAGAACACGGCGTGCGCCATGACCGACGAGAAGTAGGTCCACAGATAGGCGGTGACGGGAACCGCGTCGTCCGTGTTCTCGTGCCCGGCGCCGACCACGCGGTCGAGGACGGCGATCATCAGGAACGAAACCAGAAGCCAGCCCGCGAAATTCGTCAGTGGGATGTCGTCGACACCGGGCAGGGACGGTTCGGGGAACTGCCACACCCAGTGCCCCTGGTCGACCATCTGGGGATCGAGGAAGACGTCCCACGCGGTGAGGGCATAGGCGCCCAGGAACGCGGTGGCCACACGCGCACGCGTGCCGGACAGGTTCAGTGCCCCGATGAGTCGCCGGGTGACGGCGAGCGCAGGCCACGACATCATGATCCAGGCCAGCGGCACCAGAACCGGCACGCCGAGAATCTTGAGGCCCAGACCGTCGGTGTAGGCATATGTGCCGAACGGGAATCCGGTACTGACACCGATCGCCTCGGCGACCAGCCCGCCGCCGCCGGCGATCACCACCAGACCCACCGCGGCCCCGAGCCCGCGCGTGGCAGCCAGATGGATCACCGACGCCGACGCCAGCAGCACCACGCTCGCGACGGTCAGCGGAAGAGTGCCACCACCGGTCAGCGGGAAGGCGATCTGCACCCCGATGGTCGCGGCGAGGAGAACCCACGCGACCGGGATGAGGTGGTGACGGCGGGATGATCTGCTCGCCAGGCCTTCGTGGCTCGTCGCTTGCGCTCCTCGCACCTCAGGCAGCGAAGGTACTGGGGGTTGCGCTCCTCGCACCTCAGGCGGCGAAGGTACTGGGGCTTGCGCTCCTCGCACCTCAGGCAGCGAAGACGTTTGCGCTTGTGTGCCTTGTGCTTTGGTCGGCGAATGTCTGGTCGTGCTCATGCGGATCTCCCCTGGTAGGTCCCCGTGATGTCGAGGACGGCGAACCGGGCAAAGAGTTCCTCGGCGTACCAACGGGCGGGCTTGGTGCGCGAGATGGCGGACTTGTGGGCGGGGGAGCGGTAGGCGAAGTCGGTGAGGTCGTGCGCGGAGTCCCAGAGCGAGAACGTGCCCTGGACGCCGATCGGCAGCTCGCCGACGCCGAGCGCGAGTCGATTCCCCTGTGCGCCGGCCAGTTCCGAGGCCACCGGCGGAACGGCCCGCCAGAAGGACGCCATCGTCGTCGGTCGCAACCGGGCGCGGGTGAGTGCGGCGACCGGTCCCGCCCAATCACGTGGCCGGACCCCGGTGGCCGGCTGGCCGTCGTGCGACCGATGGCCGAACGGATCGACCCTCGACCACCGGCCCTTCGACCGGAGCGGCCGCATCGTGATGCGCAGTTCCTCGGTGCTCGAGTCCTGCCAGCGTCGCAGGACCCGCGAGTTCGATGAGGCGCGCGCCGCATCGTCGTCGTTCCAGACGGTGAGCGCTGCCCAGTGCCGCAGGTCGGCGCTCTCCATCGTGAAAGTCCTGGCGGTTCCGGTGCCGAGTAGTTTCGCGAACCGAAGTCCCGGCGTCGCCCGTAGCGCGCGGCGTCCCGATGCCATCCGGCCGAGCGCGGGCATCACCCGGTCGACGCCCCAGATGCGCAACTCGACCGTCGGGACACCATCCGAGTTCATGAGCGGCGCCACACACAACGTTCGACGAGGGAGGTGAGGGCCTGGCGGGTCTGGCCGTCCACCGAGGCGTGCGCGACGACGTCGAGAGCGTCCTCGGCGAGCTCGACGATGCGTTGTTCGACGCGTTCGAGCGCGCCGGTGGATTCCACGACCTCGCGCATCCGTGCGGCACCGTCGGCGTCGAGATCCGGGTTGCCGAGGCAGTTGGCCATCACCCGCCGTTCCGTCCAGGTCGCCGATTCCTCGGCCAGTGCCATCAGCATGGTGCGCTTGCCCTCGCGGATGTCGTCGATCGTCGGCTTCCCGGTGACCTTCTCGTCGCCGAAGACACCGAGGATGTCGTCGCGCAGCTGAAATGCTTCACCGGCGCTGAGCCCGATGCGGTCGTAGTCGGCCAGGAGGCCGGCGTCCGCGCCGGCGAGCGTGCCACCGAGACGGAGCGGTTGCCCGATGCTGTAGCGGGCGCTCTTGTATCGGAGGACGCGCACGGTCCGGTCGGGGTCGGTGTGCTCCTCGGTCTGGCCGAGCATGTCCAGGTACTGCCCCGCGTAGGCCTCGTTGCGCATCTCCGTCCAGGTCTCGCGCACGGCTTGCCGGACGTCCCGGCGCACGGCGTCGACCGCCGCGGCGACCAGATCGTCCGACCACGACAGGCACATGTCGCCGACGAGGATCGCGACGGCGGTGCCCCACGTGTCGGAATCGCCGCGGCGCCCGTCGGCGCGATGCGTGTCGGCGAAGTGGCGGTGGACGGTGGGGAGGCCGCGACGGGTGTCGGAGTCGTCCATCACGTCGTCGTGGACCAGGGCGGCGAAGTGGAACAACTCGATCGCGGACGCCAACTCGACGACACCGGGCACCGTCTGCCCACGTGCCGCTCCTCGTGCACCCCACAGGCAGAAGGCTGCGCGCAGGCGCTTGCCACCGCCGATACGTCCCCCGATGGCATTGACCGCGGGAGTGAGCTCGGCCCCCACTTTCTGCAGCGTCAGCGCATGGCGGCGAAAGTGCGCGGCCAGGACCTCCTCGACGAGTTCCAGATCGGTCGTCGCGTCGTCGATCGCGCGGAGACCGGAGTTCGTGTCGAGGACAGGCCGGTGGGGGAGGGATGAGTCGGTCATCTCTGCGGTCTGTGTCATGTCGAGGCCCTTCGGGGGTGCGGGTCGGCTGTCGGGTCCGCCGGCGGATGCGGGTACCCGGTCTTCGGAGCGATGACACCCGACGGATGGGTGTGGGCCCGGGATGCCGGTAGGTTGGGTCGCATGGCAGTGGATGCAACGGTTCCCGTGGTGGCGGTCGGTCTGGTCGGCGGTTTCGCGGCGGCGCGATACAGCGGTCGGCGAGAGCTCGGCGGGGTGGTCCTCGCGACGGCAGGCGCCTGGTGCACCCGACGGTGGGCGGTCGAGAAGGGTCCGGCGGTGGCGGGCGGTCTGCTCGCCACCTACCTGGCGGCGTTCGGCGGCTCGCATCCGCTCGCGAAGAAGATCGGTGCCTGGCCGTCCGTGGGCCTGGTGACGGTTGCCGCCGCCGGCGTGACGGCGATCGCCACGCGCTGAGTCCGGGTCCCTCGGACACCGCCGGAATCGTCCCGGGCCGGGCGATGCCGACGTTACGATCGGCTCCCATGACCACGGGATACGGGCGAGCGCGGCAGAACGACATCTACACCGCTGGTGTTCACCGGCGAAAGCCACGCGTGCCAACGGATTTCGCGGAACTCGAACGTCGCGCCAAACGGGCGATGTCGGCCCGCGCGTGGGCGTACATCGGCGGCGGTGCCGGTGAGGGTCGCACGATGGCGGCCAATCGCCGGGCCCTGGACCGCTGGGCGATCGTGCCGCGGATTCTCCGCGATGTCTCCGAGCGAAACCTCGAGGTGGAACTGTTCGGGCGTCGCATCCCGGCACCGGTGTTGTTCGCGCCGGTGGGTGCCGGGTCCCTGGCCGCTCCGGACGCCGACCGGCTGATCGGTCACGCGGCCGCGGAACTCGGTGTGCCGTACATCTTTTCGAACCAGGCCAGTGTGCCGATGGAGACCGTGGCCGCCGAGATGGACGGTGTGGCGCCAGGTGCGCCGCGATGGTTCCAGCTGTACTGGTCCACCGACGACGAGTTGGTCGACAGCCTGCTCGCCCGTGCGGAGGAGATCGGTGCCGACGCGGTGGTCGTCACCTTGGACACCACGATGCTCGGATGGCGGCCCCAGGACCTGAACCTGGGATCGCTGCCGTTCGCGCGGGGTGAGGGCATCGCGCAGTACACCTCGGACCGGCGCTTCGTCGACATCGTCACCGAGCGGCTGCGCACCGCCGCCGGGGAACGACCCGAGATCTCCCTCGGTGCCATCGCGACCCTGATCTCGATCACGCGCAACGCGCCGGGTCGCTTCCTCGCGAATCTCACGTCGGCCCGACCGCGCGCCGCGGTGCAGACCTTTCTCGACATCTATTCGCGTCCGTCACTGAGCTGGGAGGATCTCGCGGGGCTGCGCGGGCGGACGTCGCTGCCGATCGTGCTCAAGGGGGTGCTCCATCCCGACGATGCCCGTCGCGCCGTCGACGCCGGGGTCGACGGCATCATCGTGTCCAACCACGGTGGACGCCAGATCGACGGTGCCGTGAGCACGATCGACGCCCTCGAGGAGATCGCGCCCGCCGTCGACGGCCGGATCAAGGTGCTCATCGACTCCGGGATCTACACCGGCTCAGATGTTTTCAAGGCACTCGCGCTCGGCGCCGACGCCGCCTGCATCGGTCGGCCGCACATGTACGGGCTGGCGCTCGCCGGTGCCGACGGTGCACGCGACGCGGTGGCCGACATCATCGCCGAACTCGACCTCACGCTCGGGCTCGCCGGCCACACCGACATCGCCGAACTCGGCCGCGGTGCGTTGCGGAGGTTGTAGGCGCGCGTTTCGACACGGCGCCTCGCTGCGCTCGGTGCCGGCTCAACGGGCGGGGAGGGGTCGTCGCCGCGCTCGATCGCGACGCGGTGCGGCGGGTATGACACCGAAAAGCCCGTCCCGCTCGCGATGAGCGGGACGGGCTTCCCCCAACCGGGAACAGACGGTTCAGACCAGTGGGCGACCGGTGCGCATCCGCCACCGGACGTCGGCGAGCAGCAGGTTGAACGGGAAGCTGCGAACCGGTTTGGGTGCGCGGGTGATGATCGCCCGGAGTGCGGCGTTGTGCTTGTCGAAGAACAGTTGCTGCCACGGCGACAGTCGCACGTCCATCTTCCGGCGGAAGTTCTCCGGCAGGAAGCCGATGGCCAGGATCTCGAAGTACCAGCCCAGAAGCTTGGCCACGATCGGACCCAGGAACTCGGCGCGGGCGATCCGCATCAGGTACTCACGGATGACCGGGTCGATCTCGAGAGTCTCGACGGTCTCGTTCCAGTACTCCTCGAAGGCCGCGCGATCGGCCGGCCAGGCCTCGCGCGGGACCTGCAGTGTGGTGCCCAGGACGGCGCCGGCCTGGTAGAACTCGTCGGACACCTCGGTCATCCCGCCGAAGATCCGATGGACGTCCTCGGTACCGCGGTACAGGCAGGCCGCGACCCACAGCTGCAGCTTCGGGTCGAAGGCGTTGTATTTGACCGGGCTGTCGGTGGTGGACCGGACCTGCGCGTGGGCTTTGCCGATCGCCTTGCGGTAGGCCTTGCGGTCCTTGGCGCTGCCCAGACCGGCGACCGCGAGGTAGCTCAGAGTGGTACGACCGCGCTTGAGAGGATGCTTGAACAGATTCCCCGAGTCGACGCGGCTCTCGTACACGCCGTAACCCACCGCGGGCAGGCTCAGCTGCATGATGACGTTCGCCGCGCCGGCGAGGACGCCGATGCCCAACGGATCGAGGTTCTGTGCGGAGGGGAGTGCGTCCAGTTCGGCGCGGGACATGCGTGCGGTCGACGGCAGGAACTCGGTGTCCGGCTTCTCCGCGGCGAGGAACTGCTCGATCTCGGGTGTGGCGTCGGCCGACGTTTGCGGCGACAGGGCCGAGCTTCCACTGGTGATAGGCTCCGATGCCATCGAACCCCTCCTGGTCGGATTTAGGAAACGTTTGTTTCCCGTTTTATAAAACATGAACTTACTGGGGTGTCAAGATAGGAACCATGGGAAGAGGACCTTCGACCCCGGAAACCGGGTCCGACGCCGCTGCGTCGGATGCGGCTGCTTCCCTCCGCGCGTATGGCGGCGAGGGTGGCGACACCCGGGTCGCGCGACGCCGCGCATCGCTGATCGACGCAGCTCTGGATCTGCTCGGCGCCGATGACGCGGAGGCGGTCACGGTGCGCGGCGTCTGTCGGCGGGCCGGCTTGACCGCTCGATACTTCTACGAGAGTTTCGAGTCGGTCGATCAGCTCGTCGGTGTGGTGTACGACGAGGTCATCGAGGAGATCGCCCATTCGAGCCTCGCCGCGTTCTCCGAGGGCGCGACCATGCGCGCCAAAGTGGCCGGAGCGGTCGCCGCGATCGTCGACCTCATCGATCAGGATCGACGCAAGGGTCGACTGCTGTTCTCGCAAGCCCTGCTGAGCCCGGTGATCGCGGCGAAGCGGATGGAGTCCACCACACTGTTCGCGGGTCTGACGCTCCAGAGCACCTCGACGATTCTCGATGTGCACGTCGGCCCCGCGCAGGCGACGGGCGTGGCGCATTACCAGGTGGGCGGGCTGAGTCGCCTGCTCGCGGCCTGGCTCGAGGGCGACGTCGAGCTCACGAAGTCGGAGGTCGTGGACCTCAGCATCGCGTTGCTCGTGTCCCCCGCGGAGATCCTGGAGAAGAGCCTGTCCCACCGCAGCGCCGATGGTGAGTAGTGCCGCCTGTGGAGATATGTTTGAACCCATGAACAGCCGAACCGGCGAAACCGACGTACGACCGGCGAAGCAACCTCTCGGCGCGTGGCGTGACTACGGCGAGCCCGAGCTCCCGATCCCGCTGGCAGCAGCCCTCGAGGCATTCGCCGAGCAGGGCTATCACGGCACGTCGGTCAGAGAGGTCGCCGCGCGGGCGAACCTCTCGGTGCCGGGGCTATACCACCACTACCCGTCGAAGCAGTCCCTGTTGCAGGGTCTGCTCGAGCGGACGATGACCGACCTACTGGCCCGGTCGGAGGCGGCGATCCTCGAAGCCGGACCGGAGCCGGTGAAGCAGTTCGACGCGGTCGTCGAATCCTTGCTGCGGTTCCACATGTACCGCCGGGAGCAGGCATTCGTCGGATCCACGGAGATCCGGAGTCTCGACGACGACTACCGGCCAAAGTACATCGGCCACCGGGACCGTCAGCAGCGGATGGTCGACGAGATCGTCTTCGCCGGCGTGGAGGCGGGCGACTTCACCACCGAGTACCCGAAGGACGCGGCCCGCGCGGTCGCCACGATGTGTGTGGGTGTCTCGACGTGGTTCAAGCTCGACGGACTGCTGGGCCCGGACGAGCTGATCGCGCGGAATCTCCAGCTGGCCCGTGCCCTGGTGGGTTACCGCACCACCTGAGGGCACGGATTTCACCCGGTCAGCCTTGACCGGGATGACATCGCCTGGCAAGGTATGGACGGCCGAACGATCGCTCGGTCGGCGTCGGGGAAAGTTCCCGTCGGTCCAGCCAAAGGAGTCACGATGCCCATAGACCTGCGCCACGATCCCGCGGTGGTCGAGCTGGTCGAGAAGACCGAACGTTTCGTCCGCGACTACGTGTTGCCGCTCGAGGATGCGAACGCCGGCGACATCACCGCGGCCGGCGGCGACGACCTGCGCCGCGAGATGAACGCCAAGGCCAAGGCCGAGGGCATCTTCGCACCGCACGCACCGGTCGAGTTCGGCGGTCTCGGCCTGAACATGACCGACCGCGCGCCGGTCTTCGAGGCGGCGGGCTACTCCACCTTCGGTCCTGTCGCGCTGCACATCGGCGCGCCGGACGAGGGCAACATCCACATGCTCGAGCGCATCGCCAGCGAAGAGCAGCGCCACAAGTATCTCGCCCCGCTCGCCACCGGCGAGGTGCGGTCGGCCTTCGCGATGACCGAACCGGCGCCGGGCGCGGGCTCGGACCCCAATGCGCTGCGTACGCAGGCGGTCCGCGCCGACGGCGGCTGGAAGATCAACGGCAAGAAGCACTTCATCACCGGCGCCGAGGGCGCGGGCTTCTTCATCATCATGGCCCGCACGGCCGGCTCGCCTGGTGACCGCGGCGGCGCCACGATGTTCCTGGCTCCGGCCGACACCCCGGGAATCACCGTCGGTCGCCACATCAACACCATCGACAAGGCGATGATCGGCGGACACTGCGAGGTCACCTTCGACGACCTCTTCGTTCCCGACGCCGACATCCTCGGCGAGGTCGACGAGGGCTACCGGTACGCACAGGTCCGGCTCGGGCCCGCCCGCATGACCCACGTCATGCGCTGGCTCGGCGCCGCCAAGCGCTGCCACGACGTCGCGGTCGACTACGTCTCGCGCCGTGAGGGATTCGGGGGCCGGCTCGGCGACCTCGGCATGATCCAGCAGATGATCGCCGACAACGAGATCGATCTCGCCGCGGCGCGTGCGCTGCTGCTCAAGGCCTGTCACGAACTGGACCTGGGCAACCACGCGTCCGACGAGACCTCGATCGCGAAGACCTTTGCCGGTGAGGCATATTCGCGCATCGCCGACCGCAGCATCCAGATGTGCGGCGGCCTCGGGGTCTCCGCCGACCTGCCGATCGCCCGCCTGTCGCAGGAACTTCGTCCGTTCCGCGTCTACGACGGTCCGTCCGAGGTCCACCGCTGGGCCATCGCGCGCCGCGCCGTCGGCCGCGCGAAGAAGGCACAGGCCGCGGCGGGTGCGAAATGACCGGAGTCGAATCAGCTCTCGAGGCGGACAAACTCCGCCGGCTCCTCGTCGACAGCGGCGTCGAAGTCGCCGGTGACCTGTCCATCGACCTGATCAGTGGCGGCAAGTCGAATCTGACCTACACCGTCACCGACGGCCAGACGAAGTGGGTGGCGCGTCGTCCACCGACTGGTGGACTCACGCCGTCCGCTCACGACATGAACCGCGAGTGGGCCGTCACCAGTGCGCTGCAGTCGACCTCGGTGCCGGTCGCGCGAACCGTCGCCTTCGACTCCGACGGTTCGATCATCGGGGCGCCCTGCACGGTCGTCGAATTCGTCGACGGCCGGGTCGTGCGCACCGCAGAGGATCTCGCTGTGTACTCCGACGAGGAGGTGGCCGCCAATCTCGACGGTCTCGTCCGGACGCTCGCCGACCTGCACGCCGTCGACTACCATGCCGTCGGTCTCGGTGACTTCGGCCGGCCGGCCGGGTTCGCTGCGCGACAGGTCAAGTTGTGGGCCCGTCAGTGGGGTCACGTGAAGACCCGCGAGCTGCCCGACGTGGAGCGCCTCGTCGAAGCGCTGTCCGAGCGTGTGCCCGAGAAGGCCCGGGAATCGGTGGTGCACGGGGACTTCCGCGTCGACAACACGATCGTGGACGCGAACGACCCGGCACGCATCGCCGCTGTCGTGGACTGGGAGATGTCGACGCTCGGCGATCCACTGACCGACGTCGCGCTCATGTGCGTGTACCGGACCGGTGCCTTCGACCAGGTGCTCGGCTTCTCCGCGGCGTGGACCAGCGATCGCTACGCATCCGTGGACGAGATCGCGCAGAAGTATGCCACCGCAACCGGTTCCGATCTCGGCGACTGGGACTTCTACCTCGGTCTCGCCAACCTGAAGCTCGGCGTGATCGCCGAGGGCATCACCTACCGTGCCCTCTCGGGCGCGTCGTCGGGCGACGGCGCCGAGCGTGCGGGTGAGGCCACCGCGGCGTTCATCGCCGACGGTTTGCGTCACATCAGCTGAGAGTCACATCGGAACAGACAGTATACGGGGACAAGTGCATGAGTGAAGTGTCGAAGAACCGGTCCGCGTTGGTCACGGGTGCGTCCCGTGGCATCGGAGCGGCGATCGCCGAGCGGTTCGCCGCGGACGGTTGGGACCTGACGATCAGTGCCCGAGGCCGGGAAGCGTTGGAGAAGAAGGCGGCGGAGCTCCGCGAGCACGGCGCCGGCCGGGTGGAGGTCGTCCCGGCCGACATGACCGATGCCGAAGCGATCGCCGCGCTCGGTGCCGCACACGCCGACGCCTTCGGTCGCTGCGATGCGTTGATCATCAACGCGGGCATGGGCTCCAAGGGCGCGGTGGCGGATATGCCGGTCAAGCGTTTCGATCGTCTGTACGAGGTCAACGTGCGGGCGCCGTACATCCTGCTGCAGTCGGTGCTGCCGACCCTGCGGGCCACCGCGGCATCCGCCGGCGCCGCGAAAGTCATTGCGGTGGCGTCGATCACCGGCGTCTACCCCGAGCCCGAGCTGTCCGCCTACGGCGCGACCAAGGCCGCGTTGATCTCGCTGTGCGAGACGTTCAACCTCGAGGAGTCGGAGAACGGTGTGAGCGCGACGACGATCGCGCCGGGTTACGTTGCCACGGACATGACCGACTGGCTCAAGGACCGCATCTCCAAGGACGAGATGATCACGGCCGCTGATGTTGCCGTCGTCGCACATTCGGTCACGCAGCTGTCGCGGTACGCGGTGCTGCCGAACGTGGTGCTCACGCGTCCGGGCACGAATCTGCATCGGGCCTAGCAGGCGTCGAACACAACGAGGAGCCGTGTCGAACACCCCTGTCGCGGGGGTGATTTCGGCACGGCTCCTCGTTGTGCACGGTTGCTCGACGTGCCCACACCATGCCGCTGGACTCAGCGGAAGGTCGAGATACCGCCCTCACGGTCGGAGAGGTGGCCGTGCTCGTTGAACGACACCACCGTCACGCCTTGCCTGCCGACGATCAGTTTCGTGATCGACGCATTGACCATCGAGCGCGCCATCGTCGGCCACTGCTCGTCCGGGATGCCCCAGAGCTGCGCGATCCACTGAGTGATGGTGCCCGCGGAGGACACCACCAGGAGCGTCTGACCCGACCCGGCCTGCTCCGTGGCACGAACCGCGGCGTCGTGCACACGGGCCTGGAACTGCGGGTAACTCTCCGCGGGTCCACCGTCGGGTCCCGGTGTCGGTTCGTGGTCGCCGGCCGCGATCCAGGCCGCGAGGCCCTTGTCCAGATGCTGCTGGTAGTTGCGGCCGTCGCGGTACATCTCCGGGGATGCGTGTCCCACGAGCGCCGGAAGCGAGTACTCGTTCCAGCCGGGATCCACCTTCGCGTCCGGCCGTGCTTCGAAAGCGCCGAGCACTCCGCTGAGGGTCTGGCTCTGCCGCGGTAGGTCACCACTCACGGCCGCCGTGAATCCGTCGATCTGCCCCGACAGGAATGCGCCGGAGACCGCGGCCTGGGTGTCGCCGGTCGCGGTGAGTCCGCCCGGGCCGTTCCGGAGGTCGTCCGTGGCGTCGGATACGCCGTACGCCAACGCATTAGCCTGACCGTGCCGCACAAGGTAGATGACGCCCATGAGTGAACACTATTCGATCGCGATGAATTCGTATGCGCGGGCAGGTCTGTATCGGGTGAGACCCTGTTCCGGCCGGCTGATCCGCATGCGGTCGCACGGGCGGGTCGAGTCCCGATCTCGACTGGAGGCCGCCGTGGCATCGATGCTCTTCGTCAATCTGCCGGTGGCCGACGTGGCGCGGTCACGACGGTTCTTCGGCGCGCTGGGCTTCCGGTTCGACGAGATGTTCTGCGATCAGGCCACCGCGTGCATGACGATCAACGACGCCGCGATGGTGATCCTGATGCAGCACCGACGCTTCGAGGGGTTCGCGGCCGGCAGCATCGCCGACCTCACCCGCGGGCGAGAGGCACTCGTCTCGTTCTCCGCCGACAGCAGGGAACACGCCGACCAGCTCGCAGGCGCGGCGCTCGCCGCGGGCGGCGCACCGCTGCGCGACCCCGAGGACTTCGGGTTCATGTACTGCTGCAGCTTCTGCGATCCGGACGGCCATGCCTGGGAGGTGGTCTGGATGGACCCCTCCCAACTGCCGCAGAATCCCGACGCGTGACCCGGAACGCCAGTTCGGCCTGGGTATCAGTGCCAGGGGTTCGGCGCGGTGCGAGCCGGGGCGTCGTACGGCGTCGGGGGGAGGCCGAACCTCGCGAAGTCGGCTTCCATGGTGTCGCTGAAGAACGCCACCACGTAGCCGACCTTCTTCGTCGCCGGATCGATGTCGAGAACCTGGAGCTGAAACGGTCGGTGGACGCCGTCGGGTTCGCGCATGTACAGACCGAACGCGGGCTGCCCGTTGGCGACGGTGGGCAGCAGGATCTGATCGCCGGGCTTCTCCGCCGGGCAGTTCTTGCTGATGAGTGTCCCGATCGCCTCCGGGCCCTGGTACCAGCCGGTGAACGGCGGCATCTCCCAGATCGCCTTGTCGGTGAACATCTCGGCGATCGCGTCGACGTCGTAGCGCTCGAAAGCCGACACATAGCGTGCGAGGAGTTCCCGCTTGGCGTCGTCGTCGAGGACCGAGGAGTCCGAACTCGCGGAGTCGGCCTGCGGCCGCGCGGTCTTCAGTTGCTCGCGGGCGCGCTGCAGAAGGCTGTTGACGGTTGCGGTGGTGACGCCGATGGTGTCCGCGACCTCGGCGGCGCGCCACTGCAGGACGTCGCGCAGGATCAGCACGGCGCGCTGGCGTTCGGGGAGATGCTGGAGGGCGGCGATGAACGCCAGCCGCACCGATTCGCGTGCGCCGACGACGAAGGCCGGGTCCGCGTCGTCGCCGGGGGTGATCTCGTCGACGGTGCCGGCATACGGCTCGAGCCAGGGCACCTCGTGGTTCTGGAGGAGGTCGTCGGTCGGATCGAAGGCATCGCCGCCGAGGCCGGACGGGAGCGGTCGGCGCTGCGAACTCTGTAGTGCCGTGAGGCAGGTGTTGGTGGCGATCTTGTGCAGCCAGGTCCGCACCGAGGAGCGGTGGTCGAACTTGGCGTATCCGCGCCACGCGCGCAGGAATGTCTCCTGGGCCAGGTCCTCCGCGTCGTGATGCGAGCCCAGCATCCGATAGCAGTGGGCGACGATCTCACGACGGAACGGTTCGGCGACCTCCAGGAAATCGGCGTCGGAAACGGACTCACCCGCGGTTGTGGTCATGCTCACAATTTACCGTCGATCACCGACACGCTCGACTCGGAAGAGACAAGGCGACCTCGGTCCGCTTGGAACGCGACCCAGGTCGGATGGGCGCCGGGTCAGGATTTGGAATCACGCTGAGCGCAACCCGCGCGAATCATCGTCGGCGGGGCTATCTTCGCCGGTGAACGCGTATGCCCGCAGGTTGCGAAACCTTCGTCACCTGGCGGAACGGGCTTGCCGCGGCGGGGTGGGCGTTGCTAGCTTGATCCGCATGACGAGTGTCGACCGCAGGCTGTCGGAGGTCACCTATGTGACCACCGCGCTGGGCTGCCGTCTGCCGCTCGCTCGTGTTCTCTGTTGTTGTCGTCGAATGCGCTGAGCCGACGCCTCGTCCGGGGTGTCGCTCCAAGTCTCTTCATCCGAGCACTTCAGCCACTCCGCCCCGCCGTCTGAGCGCGGGGATTTCCGACGAGGACAATCATGACCGCAATCCTTCCCGAGATCTCCACTCGCACCCTGCGCACCGCCCCCACGCCGCTGACGCGTCGGCCTGCGTCCCGGCCGGTGCGCCGTGGTCCGCAGGTGAGCCGCCAACCCGTACCGTTGTCATCCGTACCTTCGTCGGTCCCGTCGTCCCGAATTCCGGGACCGATCGCTGACCGACGAGGATTCGGGAAGGGGGATCAGCGGGTGCACGTTGCGACGCCTCGCCTCGAGCTGTCGAACAAGCCGGCTGCTCTCGTCCTCCGGGCCGCCCGCCTGGCCGGCCCGCTGTTCCGCGATGATGCCGCCGAACGCACCGGCCTGAGCATCTCGACGGTCAACCGCCAGGTCAGTGCATTGCTGAAGGCCGGTCTGATCCGCGAGCGCGCGGACCTCGCCCCGTCGGGAGCCATCGGACGCCCGCGCCTGCCCTTCGAGGTCAACCTCGCCGAGTTCCTCACCCTCGGTATCCACATCGGTTACAAGGTCACCTCCATCACCACCCACGACCTGCTGCATCGCGTGGTCGGTGCCATCCAGATACCGACGCCGGTGGCCGACACGCCCGAGCAGACCCTCGCCGCGATCGGCGTGAGCGCACGCCGCTTCGCCGAACGCTGGACCGGAAAGCGAGTGCTCTGGGTCGGCGTCGCACTCGGTGGCCGGGTCGCCGAGGGCGGCATCGTGGATCATCCCCGCCTGGGCTGGGAGGGTGCACCCGTCGGGCGTGTCATCGCCGAGGCCGTGGGTCTGCCGGTCTCGGTCGCGTCGCACGTCGAGGCGACGGCAGCCGCCGAGCTGGTCCTCAACCCCGACGACGAGCAGTCGAGCTTCCTGTACTTCTACGCCCGCGAAATGCTGGGCATCGCCTTCAGCGTCGGCGGCACCGTCCACACCCCCACCGCGGGACCTCCGGTGATCGGTCACTTCCCGACCGGCGCCACCGAGCTCCTCGACCCGCAGCACACGGGTCGTCTCGAACCGGCGGTGAGTGATACCGGCATCGTCGAAGCTGCTCAGGCGCTAAATCTTTCGGTGACCGATGTCGAGGGTCTGCACGGTCTTGCCCGTGCGGGTGACGCAACCGCGCGCGCTCTCCTCGAAGAACGTGCCGAGGTCCTGGGCCGCACTGTCGGTCTCATCGCCGACATCTTCAACCCAGACCACATCATCCTCGGCGGTCAGGCGTTCACCGACTACCCGGCCAGCCTGCCGACGGTGGCCCGCGCCGTTCGCGAGACCTCGATCGTCACCAAACGCGATGTGCGGGTATCGCATTCGGGAGCCACGGTGCAGCAGCAGGCGGCCGGTGCGGTCTCGCTGGACGCGATCTACAGCGACCCGCTGCAGGCGATCGCGTTGACCGCCTGAACGGGCCGCTGTAGTCCCCTCGATACGCTCGCAAGCTCGCTACTCGGGGAGCGCGGGGTGGCTGCCTGCTCCGCTCAGTCGATGGTGCGCTTGTTGTACGCACGTAGGGCGAACGGTGCGAAGATCAGGGTCAGCGCGACCGCCCAGATGATGGTCGAGATGACCGGATACTGAAGCGGGAGAGCCGAACCCGGACCGAACTCCGGACCGTTGCCCCACAGCACACGCAAGGCCTGTACCAGTGACGACATCGGATTCCATTCGGCGATCGTCCTGAGCCACGTGGGCATCGGCTCGGTGGGGACGAACGCGTTCGACAGGAACGTGATCGGGAACAGCGTCGAGAACATGAAGCCGTTGACCGCCTCCACGGTTCGCAGCCACGATCCGATGAGGATGCCGAACCAGATCATCGCGAATCCGAACAGCAACAGCATGGCGTACGCGAGAACGGCCTCGACGAAGGAGCCGCGGATGCGCCAGCCGATCGCGAGACCGGTCAGCGACATCACCACGATGCCGATGGAACTGTGCAGGACGCTCGCGATGCTGCGGCCGATCAGCACGGACGACCGTTGGATGGGCAGCGACCGGAACCGATCGATGATGCCCTTCTCGAGGTCCGCGGTGATTCCCGACGCGACGATGAACGCGGTGAACACGATGGTCTGGCCCATGATGCCCGGCAGCAGGAATTCCTTGTAGGAGGCACTGTCGGTCTGGATCGACGTGCCGAACACATACGCGAACAGAAGCACGAACATGATCGGCTGGATGGTGACGTCGGAGAGCATCTCCGGCATCCGTTTGGTGTGGATCATGTTGCGTTTCACCATGATCCAGGACTGCTGCCAGAGGGACGTCGGATGGACTCGCGATGTGCTCGCGACCACCGCGTCGGTGTGTGCAGTGGTGGTGGTCATCAGGAGTGCTCCTCGTCGGTGGAGTTGGTGGTGTCCTCGGCGCGGTGTCCGGTGAGGGATAGGAAGACGTCGTCGAGGCTCGGGCGTGCGAGGCCGAAATCGTCGACAGCGATACCGCTTTCGTCGAACCAGGCGGCGACGCGGGGGAGGTCCCCGAGGCCGCCGGAAGCGGTGGTGAGCCGGCGTGCGGGGACGTCGACGAACACCTCCGCGCCGTTCTTGCGCAGCAAGGCTTCGGCCGCCGGGAGATCGTCGGCGTTGGACACGGTCAGCACGAGGCTCGCCGCGCCGGCCTGCTCCTTGAGCTGCAGCGGCGTGCCGTGGGCGATGATCCTGCCCTTGTCGATGACGACGATGTCGTCGGCGAGCTGATCGGCCTCTTCGAGGTACTGGGTGGTCAGCAGGAGTGTGGTCCCGTCGGAAACGAGGTCACGCAGCACGTCCCACAGCTCCGAGCGGCTGCGTGGATCGAGGCCGGTGGTCGGCTCGTCGAGGAACAGCACGGGTGGGGCCGCGAGGAGGCTGACCGCGAGGTCGAGTCGGCGGCGCATGCCACCGGAATACGACTTGACCTGCTTGTTGCCGGCCTCGCTGAGTGAGAACTGCTCCAGGAGCTCGTCGGAGCGACGGGCCAGGGTCTTACGACCGATGCCGTACAGCCCGCCGATCATGCGCAGGTTCTCACGTCCGGTGAGGATCTCGTCGACGGTCGCGGCCTGGCCGGTGAGGCCCATGTTCTGCCGGACCATGCCGGGCTGTTCGATGACGTCGAAGCCGGCGATGCGAGCGGTCCCGCTCGTCGGCGGTGACAGGGTGGTCATCATGCGGACGGTGGTGGTCTTGCCGGCGCCGTTGGGGCCGAGCAGGCCGAGGACGGAGCCGCGCGGGACCGTGAAACTGACACCGTCGACCGCGGTGAAATCGCCGAAGCGTTTGACCAGGTCGATGGCCTCGATCGCGACGTCGGGCGTCGCGAGGTCGCCGGGTGCGGCGGCAGGGACTGTGACTGAGCTCATAACTCTCCACGGTATCGATGGGGTCTGACAGGGGCGAACGATTTTTCGGGGACTCCGGGTGCGTATGGGGGACAACTCAGGGGCACATCGGGGAACGCCGACGTTCCTCGACAGGACAGACCGGGAACCCCCGTGGAATTCATCGGTCCGACGGCCCGGGCTCCGACGGTCGGAGTGGGATTCACGCTAGGACCTCAAGTTGGCTTGAAGTCAAGAGCGGACGTCCTCCGCAATTGCGGATTCAAGGTGCCATTTGTCACGCAGATACGGATACGATAACCGGCGTGACCGCGATACGGATCAAGGACGCCGCAGCATTGCTAGGCGTCAGCGACGACACGATCCGACGATGGATCGCGTCCGGGGTGCTCGAGCAATCCGACGACGGGCCGGTGGCGACCGTCGACGGGGCCCGACTCGCGCAGCTCGCGCGCGAGCGTGCCGTGGCGCCGGACGACGGTGCGCCCGTCGCGCGGTCGGCGCGAAATCGGTTCACCGGGCTGGTCACCGAGGTCCTGATGGACGGTGTGATGGCTCAGGTCACCTTGCAGTGCGGACCGTTCGAGGTGACGTCGCTGATGAGTGCGCAGTCGGCACGCGAGTTGGAGCTCGCGCCGGGGTCGGTGGCCACCGCGATCGTCAAGTCGACGAACGTCATCGTCGAAACGAACAGGGAGAACCGATGAGAAGGCTCGCAGTCGCTGCCGCGGTCGCCGTGATTCTGTGTGCGGCGGGGTGTTCGTCGGACGACGGGAGCGATTCGGGCACCGTAACTCTGGACGTGTCCGCAGCGGCGTCGCTGAAGAAGACCTTCACCGCGATCGCCGACGAGTTCGAGAAGCAGCACGACGGCCTCACTGTGCGACTTTCGTTCGACGGCTCGTCGACTCTGGTCAATCAGATCAAGCAGGGTGCGCCGGCGGACGTCTTCGCCAGCGCGGACGAGAAGAACATGTCGAAACTCGGTGACCTGGCGGTCGACCCCGAGATCTTCGCGACCAACACACTCGTGATCGTCACCGCCCCCGGAAATCCACAGGACATCGCGACATTGGCCGATCTCAACAAGCCGGGGGTGACGACGGTCGTCTGCCAGTCCGCTCAGCCGTGTGGGGCCGCGACCGAGATGGTGGAGAAGAACACCGGGATCACCATCGACGCGGCATCGGAGGAGCAGTCGGTGAGCGCGGTACTCACCAAGGTGACGACCGGGCAGGCCGATGCCGGGGTCGTGTACGTGACCGATGCGAAGGCGGCCGGCGACAAGGTGGCAACCGTGACCGATCCGGCGTTCGCCGCCGTCGTCAACTCCTATCCCATTGCGACGCTGAAGGATGCCGCCGACGGTGACCTGGGGTCGGAGTTCGTCCAACTCGTTCTGGGTGCTGACGGACAGCGCATCTTGACCGAAGCCGGCTTCGGCGCGCCGTGACACCACCCCGCTTCGCTCGACGGGGCCCGGCCGGATTGCCGGCTTGGGCGTATGGATTTGCCGCGGTCGGAGTCGCGCTGATCGTCGTGCCGCCCCTGGCGCTGCTGTTCCGCTCGCCCTGGGACACCTTCGTGAATCAGGTGACGTCTCCGTCTTCGCTTGACGCGCTGCGACTCTCGCTGATCACCGCAGCGATCAGCACCGTCATCTGTCTCGTGGTGGGCGTGCCTATGGCGGTGATCTTCGCGCGCCACGACGGTCTGCTCGTGCGCGTGTTACGGGCGCTGGTGCTCCTGCCGCTGGTGCTGCCGCCGGTGGTGGGCGGTCTGGCTCTGCTGTACACGTTCGGGCGCCTCGGGATCGTCGGGGAACATCTGCACGACGCCGGGATCGACATCGCCTTCACCACCGCCGCGGTCGTGCTGGCGCAGACCTTCGTCGCTTTGCCGTTCCTGGTCATCAGCGTCGAAGGTGCTGTCCGCGTGGTGGGTACGAGGTACGAGGAGGTCGCCGCGACGCTTGGTGCCGGACCGACCCGCACGTTGTGGCGGGTGACCCTGCCGTTGGTGGCGCCGTCGTTGCTCGCCGGGCTGGTGCTGGCGTTCGCGCGGGCGCTCGGCGAGTTCGGCGCGACGATCACGTTCGCGGGCAACGCGCCGGGCGTCACGCAGACCGCGCCGCTGGCGATCTACGTGTCCTCCGTCAACGACCCCCAGGCCGCGATCCCGTTGTCGCTCATTCTGGTTGTGATCTCGCTGGTCGTCGTCGTGGGTGTGCACAGCCGGCGGCGCCGGACTGGGGGTGCGCTGTGAGCGACGCGGATCTGGCGCTGTCCATCGACCAGGAGGTTCCGCCGCTGCGGGTCGAGCATCGCTTTGCTGCGAGCCGGACGACGGCTGTCGTCGGACCGAACGGTGCAGGGAAGACGACGATGCTGCGAGTGATCGCGGGGCTGCTGCGTGGGGACGGCACGACACGGATCTCCCTGGGTGACGAGGTGTTTCGCGACGGTCGCGTGTTCGTCCCACCTCACCGTCGGGGCGTCGCCCTGCTGTCCCAGGACGCGCGGCTCTTTCCGCACCTGACCGTCGCGGAGAACGTGGCGTTCGCGCCGTCGGCGCAGCGGATGTCGCGTGCCGAGGTGCGCGAACGAGTGGCGCGGTGGCTGGCGGCTGCAGAGGTCGCCGACCTCGCCGGTCGTAAGCCCGATGAATTGTCCGGCGGCCAGGCTCAGCGGGTGGCGATCGCTCGGGCGCTGGCCGCCGAACCACGAATACTGTTGTTGGATGAACCATTCCGAGCGCTCGACGTCGACGTGGCGAGTCGGTTGAGAGCCTTGTTGCGAGGGTTGCTCGCCGATCACGGGCGTACGACGATCATGGTGACCCACGATCCGGTGGATGCTCTCGGACTGGCCGAGGACATCGTCGTGCTGGACCAGGGGAGAATCGTCGAATCCGGTTCCACGCGAGAGGTGTTGACCAATCCAGGGAGTCGATTCAGCGCTTCGCTGTCGGGGATCAATCTGTTCGTGGGGCGGATAGGTGAGGCCGATGCCGTTGTCGACGATCGGGGTAATGCGGTGGTCGGGACTCCCGGGGACGACGCGCCGGCTGATGGATTCGCGGCCGAAACACCTGCCGCCGCGACGTTCTCACCGCGTGCGGTCGCCGTCTATCTCGATGCCCCGCACGGAAGTCCGCGTACCGCGCTGCAGGCGACGGTCCGTGACGTGGTGCCGCGAGGCGACCACGCGGTGGTGAACACCGACGTCGCCGATCAGGTTGTCGCCGCAGAGGTCACGTGGGCAGCTGTCGCGGAGCTGGGATTGGTCACTGGACTCGACGTCGTACTGGTGGTCAAGGCGAGCGAAGTGCGCGTCAGCGCGGTCGCCGAGCGGTAGCACTCCCAGACCTCATTTCGACAGGCAGACGTCGATCGAAGTCCAGGAGTCGAGTTGAGGTCTGCCAGTGTCGAACAGCTGTACTCCGAGTGTGGAAGGCCGGCGGTCATTTCGTGCTCATCCCCATATCGCGACGCCACATAGGAAGCCAAGCGTAAGGGTCGTCGTCGACGGCAGGCACACCATGCAGATCGTTAGGTAGTCGCGAGCGTTCGCTATGGCTTCGGAGAAAACCTGTGAGGCAGAGCGCGAGTAAGGCGCAGGGTATGGATGTCGATGCCTACCCTTGAAATGGTCCTTCATCAGTCGCACCCTGCGGCGAGCAGCTTGGCGGTACCACAGTGGTTCACGGTTGCATGTCCGATGTCAGAGATCACTTCTTCACCAGTCAAGACGTCAGGAGGTCGCCGAAGTAGAGTCCGACGAGGAATGCGGTCCACGAGGGAGCGCAGATCAGCGCATTCTTGAACTGGTCGGTCACCGCGATCGCGTTGTCATGAGGACGATGGTTCGACCTATGCCGCGGAGCGCCGGCGTGACGTCGCTTCATACCTCGGGTCACCTGTCCTATCGATTCAGAACTGCTGGAAGGTTGCAGCGCTGGCCACACTGCCGATGGCTGCGCCGAGCTCGGTCCAATTCGATCGACGCCGTTTGATCGGATCGAGCCCTCCCTACCGAAGCTGTCGAGGAAGAAGACGTTTGTCAGGTCGATGTCACGTACCCAAGCACCAATCCGATGCAGAAGGTCAGGAGCGGGTACGTGACGAACATGGACAGCTTCCCGCTGAAATAGGTGCTCAGCTGTCGCCACTTGTCGGTGTTGAAATCTTCGTCAACCACAGATCTTCCATTTCTCTGATTTCTGATTCGACTGTTTCCCAAACGGGCACAGGAGCTGTGGCCGTGAAGATCGCAAGGGCAGACTGTCCAGTCGAAGTCAGATAGGCCAGCTGCGATCGGCGAACGTGCAGATTCAAGCCGTCAGCGACGTACTCGCCGTAGTCGGCGCAAAGGTAGCCGTTCCGGCCGACTGTGTGGTCGATGACCGTAGCCCCTGGGAGCGCCTGAATATCGAGAGTTGTATCGATCGTCGACAGGCGGATCGGATCGATGTCGCCAAGAGTGAAATATTGAATCACAGTGTTCGAGACGAACGTGGGCGGCGGAGTTTCGGAACGAAGAAGCACGCGACTCGCCATTGCGCTGTGCGCGACGTCGGTCTCCATGTCGTACCACGCAGGGGGTGGAACAAAATCCGCGCTGACCGACGACGCCCTGAGCTCGGCCGTCGCCGCGAAGTTCGCGATTGCGTACTCGAGGGCTGCGATCACGCGTTTGCCGTCCCTGCATTCATCAGCTTGATAACGCACCCCCACACAGCAGCCCCAGGAAGAAGGTCAGGCCAGACGGGATACATGCCAGTGGTGTCCAGAACATGAAGCTCGTCGTACTGTCGGACAGGCTCGTGGACAGCCGTCGCGGGCGGTCGCGTTGAGTCTGTGCTTTCCATGGCGGCAATGAGTCAGGGTCTCGCTTGCCGGAGTCAGTGTGTTTCGCCATCAATCGAACCAACCTTTCACGAACTTCACTGCGTCGGCGCCGGCCTTGCTGCCGATGGCGGCGCCGATCCCAGCTCCGATAGCGGTGCCAACGGGACCGGCGAACGAGCCCACCACGGCTCCCGCTGCAGCTCCCCCGATCGCCCCACCGCCGACAGCCCCGACGACGGCGGCAGCAGCGTCGCCGCCATCCTGCTCGTCGCGATCGTACTTGCTCCACTCGTCGTAGACCGTGACACCCAAGCCGAGAAAAAAGGAACCTTTTGCCATCGTCTTGCCCAGAGAGCTCATACGCGCGACATCGTCCGCACTCATCCCTGCCTGACCCACAGACCGCCTTGACCTGCGATAAGCCTCAGCGATGTCTTCACCGCGTCGCTGTATCGCAGAGATCGCTGCTGTCGCAGCTGGGCCGGATAAGTCACCCGTAAGTCCGAGGGCGTTCTTAATGTATTCGACCCGCGACGGATCGAGCCCGTCTGTCTTACCAGCCTTGAGGTTCTCGAGCTGTTGAGGCGTAAGCGCCATCATGCGTTCAAAACGTCCGCGTTGCTCCGGGGTCGCTGTGCCTGCCATCACCGCTTTGGCGTCGCTCTCCGCGAGTCCCGGGTCGACGACTCCGCGGTTGCTTGCAATGGAAGCTGGTGTCATCCCGCCGATTTCGCCAAGTGCACCGTTGATTGCATCCCGCGTGGCGGTCACCGTATCGTCCGCAACTGTCGCGAGGCCCGAGAGCGCGGACTGGTGTTCGAAGGCTTCGCCGGCGTCGTACTCGGCGCCATCCGGCGCCCGGGCCGGATCGAAGTTCACTGCGTACCCGCGGCTTCCGCGGTCAAGGATGTAGCCCCTGCTGTCGGCCAGGGTGGTTCGACTCTCGAGCGCAGTGATTGCGTTGCGAATGTTGGTTGCCCCGTTCTGCAGGACCTCTGCGAGGTCACCGAATTCGTCGGCGGTGTTCCTGATCCATCGGGTGAGGCTCTCAGCCCTGGTGTCGGCGGCACCGCGGGCGTTGCCTTGCCAGTCCGACAGCATCAGGTTGAGAATCGGGTTACCGGCTTTCGGCGCTTCGACCTCCAGATGGGCCTGCAATCGAACGACGCCGAACGCGATCTGCGCCATGACCTCGGGCTTCCACGAGGTCACCTCGTTGTAACTCGGTGGCATAGGGCTTACTGCACCGACAACAGAACGCTGAGCGGAACGACGTGGTGTGTCTGGTCGCCTTGACGAGTGGGGTAGGGGACTGCGTCCCTGATCCGGCCCGCACTCTGATCGTCTGTGGCAACGGTGGTTTCCTTGGCGTCGAGCACCATTTCGGAGCATGCGGACACCGCGCCGGACAGGTGAGCCAGCGACGAGGCGATATCGTGATCGGCGCTGGCTGCGACCACGGACATGTCACTCGTTGCACCCTTGAAGTTGCCGGCCAGTTCACCGAAGGTCGAAGACGTCCCTTCGAGGCCCGCGTACGACGTTAACTCGAGCGCCATCAGCCGTGATGCGCAGTTCGCGACGTCCGTTGCAGCGGTATCGAGTGCTGCTGGATCGACAACCAAGTCCGACACAAATCCCCCGTTGATATCGCAAACAACCATAGATGTATTGGTGCCAGGGTAGATCGGCAGGGGCAGAGTCGCAGATCGCTGTCCACAACCCAGGGCCGGACCTCATTCCCGACTGCCAGATCCCGATCGAAGTCTGCCGGTCGAACTGACGTCTGCTGGTCAGTCGTTCAGGGGGCCGTCGCGATGTGCTTCGAGGACGCGGGCCTTGAGGTGCTTGTAACCCCGGACCCGCAGTGAGGGCATCGATTTGAGATAGAACCGGTCGTCGGCGCTGATCTCGTCGGCGATGGTGTCGTCGATGAGAGTTGTTCCCGGACGGGCGGACCCGGCCAGGCGGGACGCGATGTTGACGGGTTCACCGAAGACGTCGCCGAGTCGGGTCAGCACGGGTCCGCGTGCGAGTCCGACGCGGAGCGGTGGCAGGTGATCGTTCTCGGACAACTCGTGGATGCGGATGGCCGCAGCGGCGGCAGCATGCGCGTCCTCGAACGTGAACATCACCGCGTCGCCCAGCGTCTTGACGACGCGACCGCCGTGATCGACGACGACGTCGAACGTGTCGTCCTCGAACGAACCGAGGAGAGCCTCGAGGTCGGTCAGGTCGATCCGCCGCGAGAGGCTCGTGTAACCGACGATGTCGGCGAACCCGACGATCAGGTCGAACTGTTCATCCGCCGAATGCTCCACGTGACGTTCGAGGGCGAGCGCCATGTGGCGTCGCCAGATCAGCTGCTGGACCTGACCCAGTGCCGCGCTCATCTGGTCGAGATCCCACGGGGTGTCCGGGTCGTCGGCGATCTCCCGGAGCTGATCGGCCTGCCAATCGGCCAGCCGGGACATCGTCTGGCCGATCGCCCGCGCCATCGCGATCTGCGTGGCCTCGGGCATGGCGCCCGACGACGCGGCGAACACGCGCAACGCGGCGACGTCGCTCTCGGTGGCGACTTTGTCATCGGTGGATCGGCGCACGAAACCGAACGCATTCCAGGCTTTTTCGGCGAACTCGGGTTTGATGCCCAACTGTGCGATCAGCTCGTCGCGCGTGTAGCGGGGCTCGTTGACATCGGCGACGGACGGTCCGCGGTCGTCTCCGGCGAGGGAGCGTGAGTCTTCCGGCATGGAGACAGTGTCTCGCACTGTGCGGCCGGGGGAGGCTCATTGGGTGCAGGATGCGCCTGCGCAACCCGACGCCATGGGTCCGGCGGGTCAGATGGCGAGCACGCCCTTCATGAGATACGCCATCCGCGCGGCGAATTGGGGGCTCTGGGCTCCCCGACGCATCCGCACCGCGTCGTTGACGATCGACAGTGCCGCGTGGACGGCCACCGCGCCCTGGTCGCGCTTGAGTGACGGGTCCACCTCGACGAGCAGATCGGTCCACCGCGCGACGTAACGCCGCTGAATGTCCAGCAGGTCGGTCGCGCTGGGTTGCCCGGCGAGCACCGACGAGTTGTTGAAGCTGACCGAGAGGTCGGGCGTGCTGGTGATGACGTCGACGTAGGAATCAACGAGTGCGGCCAAGAGTTTCGCCGGGTCGTTGGTTGCACCGTACGCCGCCATCACCCCGGCCTCGAGGCGGGCGCCACTGCGGTGACCGATGGCCACCAGGATCGCCATTTTCGACGGAAAGTGTTTGTACACACTGGGTCCCGCGATGCCGACGGCGCCCCCGATCTCGTCGACGCCGACATCGGAATAACCGCGATCGGCGAACAGTGCGGCCGCGGCGTCGAGGATCTCGTCGCGGCGTGACCGCGTGACACCGGTGACGACCGGTGTCGTGTCGAGTGGCGGCGCGGTCGACGGACTCAGCGCCAGCAGGCGTCGGACCAGCTTCTCGATCTCTTCGCGGGCACGAACGCTGGACATCCGGGTGTGATGGACGGTCAGGCTGCCGCTGACACTCAGGATCGCCCATGCGAGCTGGACCGCCTCGCGTTCGGTCAGGTCGTCGCGGCCGGTGAGGATCGCGGCCGCCCACTGCCCGATCACCTCGCGGGTGCGGAGCGCGACCTGCTTGTTCTGGTCGACGGTCAGGTAGTTGCTCGTCCAGCGCCAGAGCGATGCCGTCTGCGGACTCTTGACCGCGAGCGCGCACACCGTCGAGATCAGCGTCGCGGCGTCGTTCCCGTGCCTGAGGGCGCGATCGGTGCAGTCCTCGAGGTCGTCGACGCCGGCGAGGACGGCCTGCTCGAGAAGGGACTGCTTGTCGTCGAAATGCCTGTACACCGACGGTGCGGTGACCCCGGCTGCGCGGGCGATATCGGCCACCGACACCTGTGCGTAGCCACGCTGGACGAAGAGCGCCGCCGCGGAATCGACGAGCTGTCGCTTGCGGTCGGCGCCCTTGGTGCGGGTTGTTTTACGGTCAGGCATGGTGAACAGACCATAGCGCACATTCGCCGATGAGCGAGAGTCGTTGACCATGGGGTATAGCCAAATAAGTGATTCCGCGTTAGCCTCGGTGGGTAACCAACTGGTGGTTCGTGTGAAAGGAACACTTTCGTGCCTGATCAAGCATTCATCTACGAGGCGATCCGTACGCCTCGTGGCAAGCAGCGCGGCGGTGCGCTGCACAGCGTCAAGCCGGTCGACCTGGTCTCGGGTCTGATCGACGAGCTCCTGGCCCGCCACGGCGGTCTCGATCCCGCCGATGTCAACGACGTCATCCTCGGTGTCGTCTCGCCGGTCGGCGAGCAGGGTGCGGTCATCGCACGCACCGCGGCCCTCAACAGCGGCCTCCCCGAGAGCGTCCCCGGTACTCAGGTCAACCGCTTCTGCGCCTCCGGCCTGGAAGCCACCAACCTCGCCGCGGCCAAGGTCGCCTCCGGCTTCGACGACCTGGTCATTGCCGGCGGTGTCGAGTCGATGTCGCGCGTCCCGATGGGCAGCGACGGCGGAGCGCTCTTCACCGACCCCGCGACCGCCTACGACCACTACATCGTCCCCCAGGGCATCGGTGCCGACCTCATCGCCACCATGGAGGGATTCTCGCGCGAGGATATCGACGGGTATGCCGCCGAGTCGCAGGCTCGTGCTGAGAAGGCCTGGGCGAGTGGCTACTTCGCCAAGTCCGTGGTGCCCGTCAAGGACATCAACGGCGTCACCATCCTCGACCACGACGAGCACCGTCGTCCGGGCTCGACCGTCGAGAGCCTCGGCAAGCTGAAGCCCGCCTTCGCCGCCCTCGCGGACATGGCCGGCTTCGACGACGTCGCGCTGATGAAGTACCCGAGCGTCGAGAAGATCAACCACGTCCACACCGGTGGCAACAGCTCCGGCATCGTCGACGGTTCGGGCCTCGTGCTCGTCGGCAGCGAGGCGGCCGGCAAGCGCAACGGCCTCACCCCGCGTGCTCGCGTCGTCTCCTTCGCCGAGGTCGGCAGCGAGCCCACCATCATGCTCACCGGCCCGACCCCGGCCACCGAGCTGGCACTGAAGAAGGCCGGCCTGACCATCGACGACATCGACGTCTTCGAGCTGAACGAGGCCTTCGCGTCGGTCGTCATGAAGTGGATGAAGGATCTGAAGGTCCCGCACGAGAAGGTCAACATCAACGGTGGCGCGATCGCCATGGGGCACCCGCTCGGTGCCACCGGCGCGATGATCTACGGCACCTGCCTCGACGAGCTCGAGCGCACCGGCGGCCGCTACGGCCTGATCACTCTTTGTATCGGTGGCGGCATGGGCGTCGCGACCATCATCGAGCGTCTCTGACCCCCTCCCACTTCACGAGAAAGAACTCTGCGAAACACCATGAGTGACAACATGATCAACTGGGAGAAGGACGCCGATGGCGTCGTCATCCTGACCATGGACGACCCCAACCAGGGCGCCAACACCATGAACGCGCTGTACCAGGAGTCGATGGCTGCGACCGTCGATCGCCTGGAGGCGGAGAAGGACGACATCACCGGTGTCGTCCTGACCTCGGCGAAGAAGACCTTTTTCGCCGGCGGCGACCTCAAGGACATGACGAGCGACCGCTCGGACGTCTCCAAGGCCGAGATCGCCACCCAGATCACCGAGACCACCAACGGCATGAAGAAGGTGCTGCGTCGTCTGGAGACCCTGGGCAAGCCCGTCGTCGCGGCCATCAACGGAGCCGCGCTCGGTGGCGGCCTGGAGATCGCGCTGCACACCCACTACCGCATCGCCGCGGACGTCAAGGGTGTCCAGATCGGTCTGCCCGAGGTCACGCTCGGCCTGCTCCCCGGTGGCGGTGGCGTCGTCCGCACCGTCCGCCTGCTCGGTATCCAGAACGCCCTCATGGGCGTCCTGCTCCAGGGCCAGCGCTTCAACGCGACCAAGGCCAAGGAGACCGGTCTGGTCGACGAGGTCGTCGGCTCCATCGAGGAACTGATCCCCGCCGCCAAGGCATGGATCAAGGAGAACCCCGAGGCTCAGCAGCCGTTCGACGTCAAGGGCTACAAGATCCCGGGCGGTGCTCCCACCAACCCGGCTTTCGCCGCGAACCTCCCGGCGCTTCCGGCCCTGCTCCGCAAGCAGCTCAAGGGCGCGAACATGCCGGCGCCGCCGGCCATCCTGGCCGCAGCGGTCGAGGGTGCCTACGTCGACGTCGACACCGCCGACATCATCGAGACCCGCTACTTCGTCTCGCTGGTCACCGGCCAGGTCGCACAGAACATGATCAAGGCGTTCTTCTTCGACCTGCAGCACATCAACGGTGGCGGCTCGCGTCCCGAGGGTTACGAGAAGTTCACCGCCAAGAAGGTCGGCGTCATCGGCGCCGGAATGATGGGTGCCGCAATCGCTTACGTGTCGGCCAAGGCCGGCATGGAGGTCGTCCTCAAGGACATCGACCTCGAAGCTGCCAAGCGCGGTAAGGGTTACTCGGAGAAGCTCGAGGCGAAGGCCGTCGCCAAGGGCAAGACCACGCAGGAGAAGAGCGACGCGCTGCTCGCCCGCATCCACCCGACCGTCGACGCCGCCGACTTCAAGGGCGTGGACCTCGTCATCGAGGCCGCCTTCGAGTCGGTCGAGGTGAAGCACAAGGTGTTCCAGGAGATCGAGGACATCGTCGAGCCCGACGCCGTCCTGGGCTCCAACACCTCGACCCTGCCGATCACCATCCTCGCCGAGGGTGTGAAGCGTTCCGAGGACTTCATCGGAATCCACTTCTTCTCGCCGGTCGACAAGATGCCGCTGGTCGAGATCATCAAGGGTGAGAAGACCTCGGATGCGGTGCTGGCCAAGGTCATCGACTACACGCTGCAGATCCGCAAGACCCCGATCGTGGTGAACGACAGCCGTGGCTTCTTCACCAGCCGCGTCATCGGCACCTTCGTCAACGAGGCCATCGCGGCCGTCGGCGAAGGCATCGAGCCGGCGTTCATCGAGCATGCGGGCACCCAGGCCGGTTACCCGGCCGCGCCGCTGCAGCTCATGGACGAGCTGACCCTGACCCTGCCGCAGAAGATCCGCAAGGAGACCGAGGCAGCGCTCAAGGCCGAGGGCAAGGAAGTTCCGCAGCACGGCTCGAACGCCGTCGTCGACTGGATGGTCGAGAACGGCCGCACCGCCAAGAAGGACGGCAAGGGCTTCTACGACTACGACGAGAACGGCAAGCGCACCCAGCTCTGGCCGGGTCTGCGTGAGCAGTTCAAGTCGGGCACCACGGAGATCCCGCTCGAGGACATGAAGGAGCGCATGCTCTTCGCCGAGGCCCTCGAGACCGTGAAGTGCTTCGACGAAGGAGTTCTCACCTCCGTTCCGGACGCCAACATCGGCTCGATCTTCGGTATCGGCTTCCCCGCGTGGACCGGTGGTGTCATCCAGTACATCAACGGGTACGAGGGTGGCCTGCAGGGCTTCGTCGATCGCGCACGCGACCTCGCCTCGAAGTACGGCAAGCACTTCGAGCCGCCGGCCTCGCTGGTCGAGAAGGCCGCGAAGGGCGAGAAGTACTGACGCTTCGAGGCTCGTCGCTACCGCTCCTCGCACCTCAGGGAGCGGGTAGCTGATCTCTCACGCAGGAGCCCCGGCCGGATTCATTCCGGCCGGGGCTCTTGGTTTTCCCCCGCGTACAGGCTTCCGTCCCGCCAATTGAGCTCAATAAGCGGGACGGAAACGCCTCCGCGCGAAGGCTCAATCCTCCGAGGGCACCTCGGTACCGCCGACGCTGAGCACGACGCGGGCGCCGTAGGGTACCGCCTCGATGAGCCGCAGTTGCGCCAGTGCCGGATGGGCGTCGAGCAGACGGCCCGCATTCGCGAGTGCCCGCAGGGATGCCGTCTCGGCCCGGGCTGCCTCGAGCTTCGCCAGGCCGCGGGTCCTGGCGGTGATCACCTCGAGTGCGGCACTGCGGATCTCGGACGGCACGATGATGTCCCGAATGGCGACATCGAGCACCTCGACACCGACGGTGGCGGCGACCTCGGCGGCGGCCGCACGGATGGGACCGACGTCGACGGCATCGCCGCGTCGGATCAGATCCTCCGACGGGACGTTGGCGCAGACCCGGCGCAGCGCGATCTGCGCGGCCAGGTAGACCGCGCCGATCGGGTCGGCCGCCCGCTCGACGAACGCCCGTGCATCGATCACGCGGGCGCGCAACGACATCGACACCCGGATCGAGATCGAGTCCGAGGTGAGGATCTCCTGCGGCGCAACGGGAATAAGTCGGTCGCGCAGGTCGACGGTCACCGTCGAGTCGGGCTTGGGGATCTGGTGACGGCCGGTTCCCAGGGACTGGACCTCGGTACCCCGGTAGGCCAGCACCGTATGACCCGGTGGGACGGTGATCTCGTTGTAGAAAATCATGGCGATCCTCCTTTCCGTTGCGTCGCAATGTTTGTCGGGACGTATGTGGTTGTATTGGCGACACCGCTCGCGGGCGGGCCGACCGGTGGGATCGTGCTCCGTCGATTCGCGTACGACTCACCGTGACGACCACAGGACCGGCCGAACCCGTGATCCCGGGAGCGGTGCCGTGATCAGGACTCGAACCTGAATGGGTTGAAAAGACCCTTTGCCATCAAGTAGACGCGAGGATTCCGACGCGCAGGGACGCGTCGCGGTATCCCGCTCCGGCCTGCTGGTCCTCGTGCCGAACGGGAACTATGCCAGTGGGGAGACGCAGGGGCAACGGATTATTCGGTGGGCTGGTGGGGAACCGTTCGACGCCGTGATGCGTCTAAGTGCGCATGACCCTCATACCGGCAGACCGAAGCGGTCTGATCGCACGCGACGATGCGCTGCGCGCAGGTTTCACCGATCAGGACCTCGACCACGCGGTGTCGCAGAACCACCTTGTGCAATTGGGGCCGGGGATCTTCGCTCTCGCGTACGGATACCTGCTGTGGTCGCGGAACGCGGACCGATGAATGAAAGATCCTTACGCGGAGCCGTTTCCCTCCCGCTTGGTGGATCTGACAGGCGGAAGGGAAACGGCTCGGCGGGAGGGGAATGATGCAGCGGGAATGAGGGGTCAGCGGGAGAGGAAGGAGGTGACCGTGGCCTCGAAGGCCTCCTTGGCCTCGATCATCACCCAGTGCCCGCACTTCGGGAAGATGTGGAGCTCGGCGTCGGGGATGAGACGCATGGGGACCATCGCCATGTCGGGCGGGCTGACTCGGTCGTCGCGGCCCCAGGTGAGCAGCGTAGGGCAGGCGACCTTGTGCATCGACGCCCAGTACGGCGGCGTGTCGGAGGCGGCCATGAACTGCTGCTGCATCTCGAAAGCCGCGGAGCCGTACATCATCTGGGCGGTCTTCTGGGCATCCGGATTGATGGCGGCTTCCCAGCGTTCCTCGATGAGCTCCTCGGTGACCAGCGAGCGGTCGAAGACCATCGAGTTGAGCCACCGCACCAACTTGTCTTTCTCCGGCGCGTCGGTGAACTCCTGGAGGAGTCGCAGGCCCTCGCTGGGACTGGGGCTGAACACATTCGGGCCGACGCCGCCGATGGTGACGAGCTTCTCGACGCGGTCGGGCTTCTTGATCGCCAGGTTGACGCCGACGACGCCACCCATGGAGTTGCCGATCATGGGGGCCTTGTCGATGGCGAGCGCATCCATGAACCGGATGACCGAGCCGCCGGCGGTGAGGACGGGGTGACCCTCGACCGCGTCGCTGACGCCGAAACCGGGGAACTCGATCACGTAGCAGTGGTGTGTCTGCGCGAAATGGCCGAGATTGCCGCGGTAGTTGCGCCAACCGGTGACACCGGGACCCGATCCGTGCAGCAGGATCAGCGGCGGCGCGTCGGCGTCACCCGCCTCGTGGTAGCGCAGGGTGCCCTGGTCGGTCGTCAGTTCCCGTTTGGTCGCTTCGTAGGAGACATCCACGCCACCAGATTAGAACGTGTTCTAATCCGTTGTCACGGGTGTTGGTGATTGTGCTCGTGACCGGGGGATATGTGTCCGACGCCGATGATGTCGTGCAGGATTCGATGGACGATCGCGTCGCCGACGACCTCGTAGTGGACCGTTCGGCCGACCTTCTCCGATCGCACCCATCCCTGGGCGCGCAGGGCGCGAATCGACTGGGAGGCGGCATTCTCGGTGATCCCGATGGCCGCCGCGAGTTCGGCGACCGTCGAGCCCGGGTGGGCGTGCATCTCGGCAACGAGGCGGAGTCGGGTCGGGTCGCTGAGCAGGGTGAAACGCGCGGCCCACGAGTCCGCGTCGAAGTCGGTCACCGGAACCCCTCTTCCTGCTTGTGCCACCCTCCCGATATACACCAACAGCTCGGGGTCGGATGCGACCGACGTGTGTCTGTGCGAACATATGTCGATGACGACACATGTGAGACGTCGGCTGCTCGGACGGCCGGTGACCGTCTCGGTCACCGCTACGCTGCTCGCCGGATTCGTTCTCGCGGGTTGCGGCGGCGGGCAGAGCGCTCCGGCGTCGGATCAGATCGTGCTCGCCGAAAGCCAGGAGCTCGGGCTGTTCAACCCGATGCTCGGCTACGGTCAGCTCGGTGTGTCGCCGATCTACGACGGGCTGCTGGTTCCGGCCGCCGACGGTGACGACCGCATCCCCGATCTCGTGCCCGCACTGGCCGCGTCGAAGCCCGAGCGCGTCGCACCCCGCACGTGGCGGCTAGAGCTCAAGGACGGTGTCACCTTCTCCGACGGCAGTGCCTTCGACTCGGCCGACGTGGTCGCGACCTATCGCGCGGCCGTCGACCCGAAGGTCGCGTCGGGTATCTCGACCGACTTCGCCCCCATTGTCACGGTCGAAGCCGATGGGCCGCACACGATCAGACTGACCATGAACACCGATGCCGATCCCTCGCCGTACCTGCTCGTGGGTATCGTCCCGTCGGAGAAAGTGGAGGCAACGCCTGCTGCGCAGTGGGCGATCAACACCGAACCCGTCGGGACCGGCCCCTACCGCCTCGAATCCCTCGACCCCGACCAAGCGGTCCTCGTCGCTCGCGACGACCGAGCCGGCGACGCTCCGTCGGTGCGCAAGATCGTCTATACGCATGTACCCGACGACAATTCTCGCGCGCAGCGGGTGCAGACGGGTGAGGCCGACGGGGCGAGCCTCCCGCCGCGACTGGCCGACGCGTTCGCCGACGGGTCCGGTGTCGACGTCGCCGTGGTGGCGACGGCTGACTGGCGGGGCGTGTCGCTGCCGGCCGAAAACGACTTCACCGCAGACCCTTCCGCGCGGCTGGCGATGAACATCGGCGTCGACCGGACGTCGATCGTGGAGGACGTCCTCGTGGGCAAGGGTGAACCGGCCGGCACACCGATCGCGAAAGTCTACGGAGACGCCTACAACCCCGACGCCCAATTCGCCTACGACCGCTCCCGAGCCGCGTCGATCCTCGACGATGCGGGCTGGCGACCCGGTTCCGACGGCGTCCGTGTCCGTGACGGCGTCCGCGCATCCTTCGTGCTCCTCTACAACGCCGAGGACACCCTGCGTCGTGACCTGGCGGTGGCGTTCGCGGCGTCGATGAAGCAGATCGGCGTCGAAGTGTTGACGCGAGGCACCAGCTGGGACGAGATCGACACCAAGATGGGCTCGGCTGCCGCGCTTCTCGGCGGCGGTGCCACCCCGTACAGCATCGATTCCCAGGTCTACGACGCCCTGCACACCCGGGTGCCGGGTTCGTCGCCCTACTCCAATCCGGGTGACTTCACCGCACCCGGACTCGACGAATTACTGGACGCCGCACGCGAATCGGCGCCGGGTCCGGAGAACGACGAACGGTACCGTCGCATCCAGCAGATCTATGCCGACCAGCCGTCACAGGTCTTCCTCGCCTTCGTTCACCACGCCTATGTCGCACGAAGCGCGGGGTGGGCGCACGATGCGCCGATTCTCGAACCCCACTCGCACGGCGTGACCTGGGGACCCTGGTGGAATCTGCCGTCCTGGACTCCGACGTCGTGACCACGCAGATCCGAGCGGACACCGCAGGGCTTTCGGGCGCCTCGCGTCCCGCCGCGGAGAATCCCTCCGGCACTGGCGAACACGCGCGACGGCGCACCCGGTCCCGGACTGCCGTCCGACTCCTCGGACGTCGAATCCTGGTGATGGTCCCGACGGTGTTGCTCGTGTCGCTTGGAGTGTTCGCCGTCGCCGCGGCGTCGCCGTTCGATCCGCTGACGGCGCACCTCGGCGACAACTACCAGTCGGCGACGCAAGCGCAGCGGGATGCCGTCACGCAGGCCTACGGACTCGACGACCACTGGTTCGCGGCCTGGTGGAAGTGGTGGGTCGCGGTGTTTCAGGGAGATCTGGGATGGTCGTCGACCATGCGTCAGCCGGTGGCAGAACTGATCGGCCAACGTCTTCCGTTCAGCCTGGGAATGTCGTTGGCGGCGTTTATATCTGCCGCGGTCGTCGCCATCGCGCTGGGGGCGGTCGTCGGCATGCGGCGCGGCGGGATCCTCGACCGCGCCTGCACGACGCTGGCCGCGATGCTCGCCGCGACCCCGCCGTTCGTGGTGTCGCTCGTGCTGGTCAGCATGTTCGCGGTGGGGCTCGGGTGGTTACCGACATCGGGCGCACGACGGCCGGGTGACGACTATTCGGTCGACGGACTGCTCACCCACGCGGTGCTGCCCTATCTGGCGCTGACGATCTCCATGATCCCGTGGCTGCTGCTGACGATGCGTTCGGCGGTCGTCGATGCCGCGGCGTCCGACGCGGTCCGGGGAGCGCGCGCCCGAGGGGTAGGTGGATGGACCTTGCTGCGGGGACACATCGTGCCGGTCTCGGTGTTGCCCACGCTGGCCCTGCTCGGGACACGGTTGCCCGAACTCATCGCCGGCGCCGCGATCGTCGAAACCGTGTTCGGCTGGCCGGGTCTCGCCGAGGCGCTCGTCGATTCGGCGGTGGCACTTGACTTCTCCCTCCTCGCGCCGCTGGCCGTCGGATCGGCTGTCCTCGTTCTGATCGGATCGGCGTTGTCGGATGCAGCTGCGGTGTCGATCGATCCGCGGATCGGGTTGCGGGCATGACCGCGATCTCGCCTCCGGCGATGCGCGACGAGAGTCGTTGGGCCGCAGCGACCGACCGAATCAAGGCCGCTGCCCCCTGGATCGTCCTCGGCGTCATCGGCGCGCTCGCAATCGGGTGGCCTCTCATCGCTGAGGAACAGACCGCCGACTTCGCACAGGCTTTGCGCGCCCCCGGCGACGGTAGCCTCCTGGGCACCGACCATTCCGGATACGGCCTCGGGGTCCGCACCGCGGAGGGCCTGCGGATCTCGTTGGTCATCGCACTCGCCTGCGCGATACTCGCCACCGTCCTCGGCGTCGTCGTCGGTATCGCGTCGGTGACGGCAGGCGGGTGGGTCGACGCGATCGTCATGCGCGTCGTGGACGGCGTCAACGCGCTTCCGCATCTCGTCGTCGGCGTGGTGATCGCCGCGATGTGGCGCGGCGAACCTCTTGCGATCATCGTCTCGATCGCGCTGACCCACTGGCCGGCCGTCGCTCGGGTGGTCAGGGCGGAGCTGCTGGAGGCGACGTCGGCCGGTTGGGTGGAGACCGCGCGGCTCGCCGGCGCCTCGCGAACGTTCATCGCGACCCGGCACCTCATGCCCGCGGTCTCCGGTCAAGTACTGGTCGCGCTGACTGTGCTACTCCCGCATGCGGTGTGGCACGAGACCACTCTGTCGTTCCTGGGCGTCGGTCTCTCCCCGGACGCCGCGAGCCTCGGCACCCTCCTCGGGCAGGCGCGCGGTGACGTCCTCACCGGCGCCTGGTGGACGCTCGTGGTCCCCGGTCTCGCACTCATGGTCACCGCGCTCGCCTGCTCGGCAGCTGCGGGCTCGCTGCGCCGCGCCACCTCGCCTCCGACCGGGGAGGTCTGGCGATGAGTGCTCGTCTCGACGGCCTCACGGTCGATGTCGCCGTTCGACGCCGCGAACCGGTCCGGGTGCTCGATGACGTCACCCTGGATCTACCTGCCGGCGCGATGACCGCTCTCGTCGGCGAATCCGGGTGCGGGAAGTCGATGGTTGCCGCTGCGCTGTGTGGGCTGCTCCCGCCCGGATCGTCAGTGACCGGCCGGGTGTCGCTCGGGGACGATGATTTCCTCGACGTCGAGGTCGCCGGTCGCGACCCACGCTGGCGGACGCTGCGTGGACGTCGAGTGGGGCTGGTGCCGCAGTCGGCGGCCACCTCGTTCACCCCGGTGCGCACGCTCGGGTCACAGCTCGACGAGGTGATCAGCGGGCTCGGCGGCACGCGCGACGCCGTCGAGCTGTGCCGGGCGGTCCACCTCGATCCCGACGCTCTGCGGCTCTACCCGCACGAACTGTCCGGCGGGATGGCCCAGCGCGCCGCGATCGCCGCAGCCATCGCCGGCGACCCCGCGATCCTCGTTGCCGACGAGCCGACCTCTGCGCTTGACCCCGACCTCGCAGCCGCGATCTGGGGACTCCTGGCGGACACCGCACGACGCGGCGCCGCGGTGCTGGTGATCACTCATGACGTGGACACGATGGTCGGGGGCCGGCGGGGGGTGGGGGGCTTCGACGCGGTGCCTCGCTTCGCTCGGGACCGGCTCAGCCGGCAGGGGGCGGTGCCTCGCTTCGCTCGGGACCGGCTCAGCCGGCAGGGGGCGGTGCCTCGCTTCGCTCGGGACCGGCTCAGCCGGCAGGGGGGTGCCGACCGAGTCGCAGTCATGCGGGCCGGACGGATCGTCGAAGAAGGTCCAGCTGCCGAGGTTCTCCGTTCGTCAGAGCCGTACGTCGCCGAATTCTTCGAGCCCGTCTCATGACGGCGACGCTGCTCGGGCACGGCCTGACCGCCCGGTTCGGGAGCCGGGAGGTGTTCACCGGCGTCGACGTCTCCGTCGACGCGGGATCCGTCCTCGGGATCGTCGGCCAGTCGGGCAGCGGCAAGACGACGCTTCTGCGCATCCTCGCCGGACTCACCGCACCCGCGGCCGGCACCGTCGAGCAGCGCGGTGTGGAACTTCGGCCGGGAACCATCGGACTGATCGCCCAGCATCCCCGCCTGGTCACCAATCCGCGCTGGACGTTGCGCAGGATCGTCGCGGAACCCGCCACGATCGCGCGACGCAACTGTGACATCGAGGCGGTCGCCGGACGCGTGGGTCTCGACCCCGCACTCCTCGACCGCTTCCCATCACAGGTCTCCGACGGTCAGCTGCAACGGGCCTGCGTCGGCCGCCTGCTGGTGCAGGCGCCGCGGTTCGTGCTGTGCGACGAACCGACCGCGATGCTCGATCCACTGTCGGCGCGGGCGGTCATCGGGCTGCTTCAGGCGCTCGTCGACGACGGTGCCGGCATGGTGCTGGTCAGCCACCAGCGGCGGCTCGTCGACGCGCGGTGTCGTGACGTCGTCGATCTGGACGTGCGGTAGGGGGCTTCGACGCGGCGCCTCGCTGCGCTCGGTGCCGGCTCAGCCGGCGGGGTGGGGGGCTTCGACGCGGCGCCTCGCTGCGCTCGGTGCCGGCTCAGCCGGCGGGGTGGGGCGCCTCGCTTCGCTCGGTGCCGGCTCAGCCGGCGGGGTGGGGGGCTTCGACGCGGCGCCTCGCTGCGCTCGGTGCCGGCTCAGCCGTCGGGGTGGGGCGCCTCGCTGCGCTCGGTGCCGGCTCAGCCGGCGGGGGCGGGGTCACATCTGCAACCGCGCCGCATCGTCCTCGCCCATGGCGTCCTCGAGGATTTCTGGGGAGTAGTCGACGTCGATGTCGGCGACCGAGCGTCCGCGGGCGGACTCGATCGCGGAGAGCCGGCGCTGGGCGCGGTCGGCGGCGTAGGTCAGGAACTCGTTGTTGTCGAGCCCGAAGGGTTGCTCGTCGAACTGCTGGTTGACCCAGTCGATCATGCCGAGCGCCAAGGGGAGGAGTTCATCCATGCGCTCGCCGACGGCGGCCCACAGCGAGTCGTCGGCGGCGACGTGGCGGCGGCAGGTGAAGGTGCCCCATGCCATGTGGCGCCGCTCGTCGTCACTGATGAACCGGATCAGCTTCTGCATGCCGGGGAAGATGTCGAAGCGCGTACAGACCTTCTGCCAGGCGTGATAGCCGGTCAGTGCCAGGCTGCCCTCGATGACGTGGTTGTAGGTGACGCTCGCGCGGATCTGGTTGCGCGGCGACGCGTCGTGTTCGAGGGCGTGTAAAGACGCCGGCAACTCCTCGTAAAACAAACGGCGATAGAAGGGATTGTCGGCGACGAAGGGCTGGAGGTCGCCGGTCAGTCCGACGGAGTCCATCCACATCCGGAACACCTGGGTGTGTTTGGCCTCCTCGAAACAGAACTGTGTCAGGTACATCTCGTCACCGAAGCGTCCCTCGGTCGCCATCGCCTTCATGAACGGCTGGATGTCCTCGGTCACCGCCTCCTCGCCGGCGATGAACTGACTCACCAGATAGGTTGCGCTGCGCCGTTGTTCGTCGTTCAGCTCCACCCAGTCCTGCGCGTCCCGGGAGAAGTCGATCGCCACCGGATCCCAGAACCGGGAGTTCCCTTTGACGAAGAGTCGCAATGGAAACGAGTCCCAGTTGAGACCGCCCTGCCGCAGTGACGAGAAGTCCTGGCGGCCCTCTTCCTTGTGTTCGATAAGGGTCATGAGATCACCAGCCAACCGACGTGAGAATGCGAATACCTGACGCTAACGCGTTACCGTGCCAGCGGTGTTGGAATCAGTGAATTCGCTTGTCACAGCTGATTTTACGCCCTGTCGAGGACGGATTCCGGTGTCGTTTCCTCTTCTTCCCGTTTTGCGAGCGCGCTCGGCCACCAGATCTTGCGTCCGATGTCCAGGGTCAGTGCTGGAACCAGGAGCGTACGCACGATGAGGGTGTCGACGAGGACGCCGAACGCCACCAGGAAGGCCACCTGTACCAGGAACAGGAGTGGGATCACGGCGAGGGCCGCGAAGGTCGCCGCCAGCACGACTCCGGCCGAGGTGATGACGCCGCCGGTCGCGGTGAGCCCGCGGATCATGCCGATGCGGGTGCCGTGTCGGAGCGCTTCCTCGCGCACCCGGGTCATCAGGAAGATGTTGTAGTCGATGCCGAGCGCCACGAGGAACACGAAGGCGAACAGCGGGACCACCGGGTCGGCGCCGGGGAAGCCGAACGGACCGTTGAACAGCAGCGCGGCCACACCCAGCGTCGTCGCGAACGACAGCACGGTTGTCGCGAGCAGGATCGCGGGCGCGAGGACGCTGCGCAGCAGCGCCACCAGGACCAGGAACACGACGATCAGCACGATCGGGATGATCAGGTTGCGGTCGTGGATGGACGTCTCGCGAGTGTCGAGATCGATGGCGGTGGTGCCGCCGACCAGGGCGTTCGCGTTCGGGACCTGGTCGACCGCCGAACGGATGTCGGCGACGGTGTCCTGGGCGGGGAGCGACTCCGCATTGTCGGTCAGCGTGGCGGTGACGGCGACCTTGCCGTCGCGGACCATCGGCGCGCCGCCTTCGTTGATCAGTTCGGCGCCGGCGACACCGTCGGTCGCGCGGACCGCGTCGAGTACGGCGGTGCCTGCGCCCTGATCGGCGATGACGTAGGTGGGCGTACCGCTACCGGCGTCGAAGTGTTTCGCCTGGATCTCGGCGCCCTCCACGGACTCGACCGAGCCCATGAAGAAGTCGGTCGACGCGATGCCGTCGGCCTTGAAGGTCGGGGCGAATGCCGCGCCGATGAGCAGGAGGATCAGGGTGCCGGCCCAGATGGCGCGCGGCTTGGACGCGACCGTGTCGGCGATGCGCTTCCACAGGCGGTGGGTGGCACCGCTGTCGACCGAGGTCTGCGGGGCGTACCGGGGGCGCAGCGGCCAGAACGCGGTCCGGCCGAGGAGCGCGAGTGCGGCGGGGAGGAACGTCATCGACGCCAGGAAGGACGCGAGAATACCGATCGCGGCGACCGGGCCGAGGCTCTTGTTGGAGTTCAGGTCGGACAGCAACAGACAGAGGACACCGGCGATGACGGTGCCCGCCGACGCGGCGACCGGCTCGATCGTGGCGCGCCAGGCCTGCCGGAGCGCCGCGTACTTGTCCTCGGTCGCGATCAACTCCTCCCGATATCGGGATACGAGCAGCAGTGCGTAGTCGGTGGCCGCGCCGAAGACCAGGATGAACAGGATGCCCTGGCTCTGACCGTTGAGGTCGAGAACGCCCTGCTTGGTCAGGAAGTAGACGAGGCCCGACGCGAGTCCGAGGGCGAAGACCGCGGAGATGAGGACCACGAACGGCAGGATCGGGCTGCGGTAGACGACGATCAGGATCAGGATCACCACGGCGCCCGCGACCAGCAGCAGCAGGCCGTCGATTCCGGCGAAGGCCTCCCCGAGGTCGGCGACCTGGCCGGCGGGGCCGGTGACCGCGACGGTCAGACCGTCCGGCGCGTCGGCCAGCTTGTCGCGCAGGATCTCCACGGTGTCGGCGGGTTCGCCGGCGCTGTCGATCGGGACGAAGACCTGCGCGGCCCGACCGTCCTGCGACGGGATCGGCGGCGAGACCGCCGATCCGAATCCGGGCTGACCGGCCACCTCGGAGGTGGTGGTGCGCAGGAACTCGAGGTCGCCGGGGGTGATTCCGCCCGAGCGTTCGGCGATGACGATGCCGGGGATCTCGTCGGTGTCCTGGAAGTCGGCGAGGAGGTTCTGGACCTGCGTGGACTCCGCCGACGCCGGGAGGAAGGAACTGCTGTCGTTGCTCGCGACGCTCGCGAGCTTGCCGGCGAAGGGGCCCGTGATCCCGCCGATGATCAACCAGGCGAGGAGTAGAAGGGCGGGGATCAGCCAGCGGAGCTTGCGGGTGGGACGGGGACTCGAATCGGTCTTGTCCGGCATGGGGCCATCGTTCCACGTGTTGCTCTCACGTGCCGACGAAGGGCTCGAGGACGGTCGCATGCAACCGGTTCGGAGCGGGCCGCAGGTCGGATGGCCGTCGTGCGAACGCGCGAGACGGATCACGTGAAATAGCTGCGGCGACCGCGGTCTTGGACCACCATGTGATGTACGTCGCATAAGCAGACGGCGATATCTAACGCCCTGTTCCGGGGCGGCACGAGCAAGGAGCACATGTGAAGACCAAGGGTGCAGTTCTCCGTAATCCGGGTGAGAAGTGGCAGATCGAGGAGTTCGAGCTCGGCGATCCGGTGGCGGGCGAGGTCCAGGTCAAGCTTGTCAGCTCGGGCCTGTGCCACAGCGACCATCACCTCCGCACCGGCGACAGCCCCGCCCCGATGCCGGTTCTGGGTGGTCACGAGGGTGCCGGCGTGGTGACCAAGGTCGGCCCGGGCGTCACCAACCTCAAGGAAGGCGACCACGTCGTCACCGCGTTCATCCCGGCCTGCGGGACCTGCGAGCCGTGTTCGCGAGGGCAGCAGAACATCTGCGACGAGGGTGCACGGCTGCTGACCGGCCTCTCGATCGCCGACGACACCAACCGTGCGCACACCCATGACGGACTTCCGCTCGTCCAGATGTGCATGCTCGGGACCTTCGCGCCCTACATCACCGTGAATCAGGCCTCGCTGGTGAAGATCGAGGACGACATCCCGCTCCAGGCGGCGGCGCTCCTCGGGTGTGGTGTCGCGACCGGCTGGGGCTCCGCGGTCGAGATCGGCGGGACGCATGCCGGCGACACCGTCGTCGTGGTCGGCATCGGCGGTGTGGGCATCAACGCGGTCCAGGGCGCCGCGGCGGCCGGTGCACGCCACGTCATCGCGGTCGACCCCGTGCCCTTCAAGCTGCAGATGGCCGAGAAACTCGGTGCGACGCACACCTTCCCGTCGATGGAGGCGGCGGCCGAGGCCATCGGCGACATCACCTGGGGCAGGATGGCCAACACGACGATCCTCACCGTCGGTGAGATCGACGGCTCGATGATCGCGCCCGCACTGGCCCTGACCGGCAAGGGCGGACAGGTCGTCGTGGTGGGCATGGGCAACTTCGCGTCGATGGACGCGCAGATGAACCTCTTCGAGCTCACCCTGCTGCAGAAGCGGGTGCAGGGCGCGATCTTCGGTGGTGCCAGCCCCCGGACCCAGGTGCCGGCGCTGCTCAACGAGTACCGTGCCGGCAAGCTGAATCTCGACGATCTGGTGACCAAGACCTACCGGCTCGATCAGATCAACGAGGCCTACGACGACATGCTCGCGGGCAACAACATTCGCGGCATGATCGTCTACGGCGACGACGATTACTGATCGCTCCGGCGAGGGCGATCACTGATCGTCCGGACGCGCTGACTCATCGACGCCAGGTCTCCCCGCGGTGACCTGGCGTCGATAGTTGATCAGGATGTTGAAGAACCGCAGGCCCAGTCCGACCAGTACGAGCGTGCTGGCCATCTGGATCGACACCGCGATGCGGGCACCCTGCGAATCCGCCGCGATGTCGCCGAAACCCGTCGTCGTGAACACCGTCAGGCAGAAGTAGAGAGCATCGACACGGGTGAGTTCCTCGTTGAAGCTGCCCGGATCATATTCGGAGAACAGAAAATACGTGGTGGCGAAGACGACGACATAGAACGTCGCCAGCGCGACCAACATCTCCATGGCGGTCACCAGAGGATGGATCGACCGGGCGAACTTGCGGACCTCCCAGACGCAGAAGGATGCCAGGAGTCCGGCGCCGACCGTCAGTCCCAGCACGTTGAGATCGCTCGCCCGGTTGATCGGCAGCAGGAAGTACCCGATCAGCAGCACGATGGCCGCCCCGATGGGCCGGAGCAGGGCGACTGTCAGGTCGCGGCCACTCGCGAGGGCGAGGGGCCCGGAGGTCCCCGGCGCCGGCCGCGGAAATCGGGCGCGTGAGGGGCCGGCGCCGGGTGTGTCGTTCACCAGATCCGGACCCGCTGGTCTTGCTCGAGATACAGTGCGTCGCCGGGCTTCACGTCGAACGCCTCGTAGAACGCGTCCACGTTGCGCACGACGCCGTTGCACCGGAACTCCGGCGGCGAATGCGGGTCGATGGACAGGCGGCGGATCGCCTCGGCGTCCCGGGTCTTGGTGCGCCAGATCTGGGCCCAGCTGAAGAACACGCGCTGCGTTCCGGTGAGGCCGTCGATGACCGGCGGTTCCTGCCCCTCGTGGGCGATCTCGTAGGCGACGAGCGCGATTGACAGACCGCCGAGGTCGCCGATGTTCTCGCCGATGGTGAAGTCGCCGTTGACCTTGTGCTCGGGGTCGAGGCCGGTGGGGGTGAACTCGCCGTACTGGTCGATGAGTTTACGTGTGCGTGAGGAGAACTCGGTGCGGTCGGTGTCGGTCCACCAGTCGACGAGGTTGCCGTCGCCGTCGTATTTCGCGCCCTGGTCGTCGAAGCCGTGGCCGATCTCGTGCCCGATGACCGCGCCGATGCCGCCGTAGTTGACCGCGTCGTCGGCCTCGGGATCGAAGAACGGCGGCTGCAGGATGGCCGCGGGGAAGACGATCTCGTTCATGCCCGGGTTGTAGTAGGCGTTGACCGTCTGCGGGGTCATGAACCATTCGTCGTGGTCGACCGGTCCACCGATCTTGGCGAATTCCCGGTCCTGCTCGAACGACGATGCGCGCGCGACGTTCCCGATGAGATCACCGCGGTCGACGCTCAGCGCGCTGTAGTCCCGCCACTTGACCGGGTAGCCGATCTTGGGGGTGAACTTCTCGAGCTTGGCGAGGGCCTTCTCCCGGGTGTCCGGGGTCATCCACGGGAGTTCGGAGATGTTGCGGCGGTAGGCCTTCACCAGGTTCGCGATGAGCTCGTCCATGCGCGCCTTGGCCTCGGGCGGGAAGTGCTTGGCCACATAGAGTTTGCCGACCGCGAAACCCATCGCGCCCTCGACGAAGCCGACGCCGCGCTTCCAGCGGTCGCGGATGGTCTCCGCGCCCGTCAGGGTGCGGCCGTAGAACTCGAAGTTCTCGTCGACGAAGTCCGACGACAGATACGACGCGGCGGAATGCAGCAGGCGCCACGTCAGCCACGTCTTCCACTCCTCGAGCGGACGCGAGGCGATGAGTGCCGACGCCCCGGACACGAAGGACGGCTGCGCGACGACGACCTCGGCGAAGGTCGGATCGCCGGTGGTGCCCAGACCGCCCAGCCACTCGCCGATCGGGAAACCGTCGGCGGCGGAGGCGAAGTCGTCCAGCGTCATCAGGTTGTAGGTGAGTTCGGCGTCGCGGCGCCGGACGACATCCCAGTGTTCGGCCGCGATGGCGGTCTCGAGATCGAGGATGGTGGCGGCGCGGGCGGCGGCGTCGTCGAAGCCGGCGAGGGCGAACATCCGCTCCACGTGCGCCACGTAGGCGGTGCGGGTCTCCGCGTGCTTGTCCTCCCGGTAGTACGACTCGTCCGGCAATCCGAGGCCGGACTGGGTGACGTGCACAAGGTAGCGGTCGGACTTCTTGGCGTCGGTGTCGACGTAATAGCCGAACAGTCCACCGGCGCCGTGACGCTGGAGCCGGCCGATGCGTCGGGCGAGCGCGTCCGCCGAGTCGACGGCCGCGATCTTCTCGAGTTCCCCGGTGATCGGGCCGATGCCGAGTGCCTCGATGTGGTCGGTGTCCATGAACGACGCGTAGAGGTCACCGATCTTCTGTGCGTCGGAGCCGCTCGCGGGGCTCGACTCGGCACATTCGGTGATGATGTCGCGGACGTTCTCCTCGGAGTTGTCGCGCAGCACATGGAAGGCGCCGTCGACCGAACGGTCGTCGGGGATGACATGCGACTCCAGCCACTTCCCGTTGACGTGGGCGAACAGATCGTCCTGGATGCGGACGGAATCGTCGACCCAGTCGAGGTCGAGTCCGGACTTGAGGTCGGTATTCGAAGCAGTCACGCGCTCCATCCTGTCACCGGATGGGCGATCCGTCAGCCGCGTTCGGTAGGGGCGAAATCGCACGAGGTCCCCGGTCGGTCCCTACGGTGGATCCATGGTGGGAGAAACCAGCTACGACGTCGTCGTGATCGGTGGCGGTCCGGTGGGCGAGAATGCTGCCGACTACGCGATACGGGGAAGCGATCGCACGGCCGCGATCGTCGAACACGAACTGATGGGTGGGGAGTGCTCCTACTGGGCGTGCATGCCGAGCAAGGCGCTGCTCGGGCCCGGGAACGCCCTTGACGAGGCGCGGTCGCTGGCCGGGTCCCGCGAACGGGCGTCGGCGTCGAATCCGGATGCCGACGCCGTGCTCGGCTGGCGGGACACCGTCACCGGGCGTCTCGACAACAGCGCCGCCACGCACGATGACTCCGGCCAGGTGCAGTGGGCCGACGGCGCCGGGATCGAGGTGATCCGCGGTCACGGCCGGATCGTCGGCGAGAAACAGGTCCGCGTCGGCGACCGGTTGGTGACGGCACGCGAGGCGGTGGTCATCGCCACCGGCAGCACCGCATCGGTCCCGCCCGTCCCGGGACTGCGCGAAGCACTGCCATGGACCTCGCGCGACGCAACCAACATCCTCGAGGTCCCGGAACGGATGGTGGTTCTCGGCGGCGGGGTCGTGGCCTGCGAGGCCGCGACGTGGCTCTCGACCTCGGGGTACGCAGCCTGGTCATGGCCATCCGCGGGGACCGGCTGTTGCCGCGGATGGAACCCTTTGCGGGGGAACGGGTTGCCGACGCGCTGCGGGCTCGCGGCGCCGACATCCGCTTCGGGACGACGATCGAGGCGGTCGAACGAACCGACGCCACTGCCTCGGGATACGGACGACTGCACGGCGGCCCGGCGGTCGTCCGGCTCGCGAGCGACGGTGCGGGGGAGCTCACCGTCGACGAGATCCTGGTCGCGGCCGGAAGGTCGCCGGCGACAACCGATGTGGGCCTCGACTCGCTGGGATTGGCGACCAAGGGACCGTTGACGGTCGACGATCACCTCACCGTGCCGGGACATCCGTGGTTGTACTCGGTCGGAGATGTCAACGGCCGCAACGCGTTGACGCATATGGGCAAGTATCAGGCGCGGGTGGCCGGCGACGTGATCGCGGCGCGGGCGGAGGGGCGGGGCCTCGACGGATCACGGTACGTTGCGGTTTCGGACCATGCCGCGGTGCCGCAGGTGGTGTTCACCAGACCGGAGATCTCCTCGGTGGGGCTGACCCACGCGCAGGCGGGGGACGCAGGCATCGACGTGCGCGTCGCCGAAGGGGACATCTCGGTCGCCGGGTCGTACCTGCTGGGTCCGGACTACTCGGGGCACGCCTCTCTGGTCGTCGACGCGGCGCGGGACGTCCTCGTGGGTGCGACGTTCGTCGGGGCGCAGACGGGTGAACTCGTGCACTCGGCGACGGTCGCGATCGTCGGTGAGGTGCCGCTGTCGCGGTTGTGGCACGCGGTGCCGTCGTATCCGACCGTCAGCGAGGTGTGGCTGCGACTGCTGGACCAGCTGCGCTGACCTGCGCAGAGTCACCACTTCAGCGGAGTGACGCTACGTAGAGCCGGCGCGTCGCCGCCGGGGTCGCGTGTGGGGAACGATTGGTCTGACCACTTGACCACCTGACCAAGGGTGGTTACCGTCACAACATGCCCTTTGAGCCGGTGACCCAGCAGAGCGCACCTGAGATCGTCTTCGACCAGATCGTCGAGGGGGTGCTCTCCGGCGATCTGGCCGCCGGTGAAGCGCTCCCCAGCGAACGAGAACTGGCACGGATGCTCGGGGTGTCCCGGCCGACGGTGCGCGAGGCGCTCAAACGAGTTGCCGCGGCCGGGCTCGTGGCCATCCGCCAGGGCGACGGCGCGCGCGTCCAGGACATCGCACGCACAGGCGGACTCGACCTGCTGCCGCGGCTGCTCCTCCGCGGCGGGGCGCTCGTGCCGAGTGTCGCGCGGTCGATCGTCGAAGCGCGTGCCGCCGTCGGGCCGGAGGTCGCCCGCCTCGCGGCGCAACGTGCCACCGACGACGATCTCGTCGCGATCCGGTCGGTCCTGGATCGTCTCGCCGCCGAGCCGGACCCGATCGGCCAGCAGGTCGCCGCCCTCGAGTTCTGGAGCGTCGTCATCGACGCGGCCGACTCGATCGCCTTCCGGCTCATGTACAACTCGCTGCGCGCCGCCTACGAGCCCGCCGTACCCGCTCTGGCCGGGGTCCTGGAACCCGAGGTCGGGAACATCGAGGGCTACCGCGCGCTCGTCGACACCATCGCCGCGCACGCACCCGAACGCGCCGACGCCGCGGCCCGAGCCCTTCTCGCACCCGCGACGACGGCACTACTCGCTCTCTGCGAGGCACTCGAGAACACCGACCCACAGGAGGAACACTGATGGCCGCCGACGAGATCGACATCAAGGCGCGCCGGCAGGTCGCGGCCGAGGAACGACGCATGCGGTCGCGGCACTCGATGTCGCTGCGCGACGCATTCGCCGAGTTCCTCCGGCATCCGTCGCCGTGGATCATGGCGGGCTTTCTGGGTGCGGCCCTGGTAGCGCGAGTGTGGTTGGGCGGCTGGGGTTTCGCCGACCTGCTCGTCCCCGTCATCATGGTTGCGAGCTTCCCTCTGGTGGAGTGGCTGATCCACGTGTTCGTCCTGCACTGGCGCCCGAAGCGGCTGGGCCCGGTCACCATCGACCCGCTCGTCGCACGCAAACATCGTGAACATCACCAGAATCCGCGCGACATCCCGCTCATCTTCATCCCGTGGCAGGTGCTGATCGGGGTGATGATCGCGGCCCTCATCGTCGGACTCGTCGTCTTCACGAGCGTCGAGCGCGGGCTGACCTTCCTGGTCGTGCTGCCGGCGATAGGCCTGGTCTATGAGTGGACGCACTACCTGATCCACTCCGACTACCGGCCGCGCCACGCGTTCTACCGCAGGATCTGGCGCAACCACCGGTTCCACCACTACCGCAACGAGCACTACTGGTTCACGGTCACCACCGCCGGGACCGTCGACCGGTTGCTCCGGACCTACCCCGACCCGGACACCGTCGAGAAGTCACCGACCGCGAAGGATCTGCACGCGCTGTCGCGGACGGCGGAGTAGGTCTGAGGCGCCGGCCGAAGGCCGATGGGGCTCGGTGAGGTCGTTTCGATACGGCTCCGGTTGCTGGTTGAGCCGGTAGCGAGCGGAGCGAGCCACCGCGTCGAAACCTCGCGCCGTGCTGGTGAGCGGATCGGTGGCGGGAGGGGTTTCGACGCGACGCCTCGCTTCGCTCGGTGTCGGCTCAACCGGCGTGGGGTTGCTCGGTGGCGGGAGGGGTTTCGACGCGACGCCTCGCTTCGCTCGGTGTCGGCTCAACCGGCGTGGGGTTGTTCGGTGGCGGGAGGGGTTTCGACGCGACGCCTCGCTTCGCTCGGTGTCGGCTCAACCGGCGTGGGGTTGTTCGGTGGCGGGAGGGGTTTCGACGCGACGCCTCACTTCGCTCGGTGTCGGCTCAACCGGCGGGGGGTTGCTGGGGTGGCTCAGGAACCGCCGAGCCCCGTCGCCATCGACCACACGAGGATCTCGGCGCCGGCAGAAGACGTGACCGACATCAGGTCGGCGTCGACGGCGCGGACGGTGTCGCCGGCGTCCAGAGGCGCAGGTTCCCCGTCGACGGTGGCCTCGGCCTGCCCGTCGACGACGAACAGGTGGGTGAACCGGGCGGCCGGGAGTTCGACGGTCCCGCCTGCGCGCAGCCGCGCGGCGTAGAGCGTGGCGCCGGCGTTGGCGAGGGAGATCGCGGCCCCACGGTCGGGGGCCCCGGAGGCGACCGGGACCAGCTCACCGGTCGACAGCTGGTCGGCGACGTCGGCCTGGTCGTAGGACGGGGTGAGTCCGTGCCGGTCGGGCATCAGCCACATCTGCACGTAGTGCACCGGCTCGGTCCCGGAACCCGCCAGCCCGGGCCAGGAGTCGTTGCGCTCGGAGTGCTCTACCCCGGTACCGGCGCTCATCCGCTGTACGAGACCGGGATAGAGCACTCCGGAGTGGCCGGCCGAGTCGCGATGCACGAGCGTTCCGGAGACGACCCACGTGACGATCTCGCTCTCCTGATGATGGTGGAGGTCGAAGCCCGCGCCGGCCGCCACCTCCTCCTCGTTGAACGCGAGGAGAGCACCGAAGTGGGTGTTCGTGGGATCGTAGTGATCGCCGAAGGAGAACCCGTGTCGTGAGGTGAGCCAGTCGGTCGTCGTGACCATGCGATCGTCGCCGGGGATCACCGTGAAAGCCATGGCTCCATCATCGCAGTCGGCGCAGGCCGGACTCGGCCCGGCTTGTCCCCCGTTTGGTGGATCGAACCATACGTCCCGGACCGATGCGACCCGCAGATTGCGGGACGAGATGAGTTCGTGACCGGCTTGATTCCCGAATGGAAGCTGGGAGCGTCGAATTCGAGTGTGACAAGAGTGAAGATTGTCGTCATGAAGATCTGGGTCAAGCGCGCAACATCCGCCGCTTGCGCCGCGGTCACCTGTGCCGTCGTGGTGAGTTCCTGTTCGCTCACCGGATCGTCGAACACCGGTGCTGCCGCCGCCATCGACGCATTCGCCAGCGCGCTGAGCCGACAGGACGCCGGCGGTGCCGCGCAGCTCACCACCGCGCCCGGTCAGGCCGGCGACAGTCTGATCACGACGCTGAAATCGATGTCTGCACAACGGATCGACGTCGACATCGAGAAACCCGTCGAATACAGCGACGGTACCGCGACCTTCGCCCTGACCACGAAGTGGAACTGGGACAAGGGACGCGCCTACGAGGCGAGCAGTGAAGGAACTGCCCGGAAGCTGTCGTCGGGCTGGAAGGTCACGTGGGATCCGGCGATCCTGCATCCGGGTCTCGGCGCCGGAGGTCACCTCCGCGAGATCCGCACCGACGCGACGCCCTCACCGTCGGTGCGCAGTCGCTCGAACAAGGTCTTCATGTACCTCCAACCGGTGAACGAAATCGTCATCGACCCTGCACAAACGAGCGATCTGGCGGCCACGACCCGAGCGCTGGCCGGCGTGATCGCGCCGATCGCGCCGCTGATCACCCCAGCGGTCATCGGCGAGAAGCTGGCCGAGACGCCGGGTAAGTCGGTCATCGCCGTCACGCTGCGCGATCCGGACATGCAGGTTCTCGCGGGCGACCCCGCGCGTGTGCCCGGCGTGAGTGTCAACCGCACCGATCAGCTCGTCATGGCCGACCGTCGGCTGTCGTCGCCGCTCGAGGACGGCCTGACCAACTACTGGCAGGCGATCCGCGACGCCACGGCCGGCTGGCAGGTCGAGATGGTCAACCCCGGCGTCCGGCCGCGCCGCCTCGCTGGTGAGCAGGGACCGCCCGGACCCGATGTGCTGTCGACCGTCGATCAGGGTGTGCAGCTGACCCTCGGCGACGCCGCGGTCGAGGTCGGGCAGCCCGCCACGATCCTCACCCTCGACGCCCAGACCGGCGCGATCCTGGGCATGGCGCAGAACGCGTATGCGGCCGAGCGCAGCATCGAGATCGATCGGGCCTACCCGGTCGGTTCGACGCTGAACCCGGTCTTCGACGAGGTCGGACGCGTTGCCGGGCCGCAGCCCGAGCAGGCGGACACGTTGCTCGATCGCCTGGGTCTCGGCGTCCAGTTCACCGTGCCGGGGGCGAGCGTTCCGACGCCGGGCCAGCCCGGTATCGCGACCATCGGTTACCGCCCGGGCCAGACGAACATGTCGATGACCAACATGGGTGCGTTCGGCGTCGCACTGGCACGCGCCGCGGCGGGTCAGCCCTCGTCGGTGCCGCCGTTCGTCCTGAGAAACGTGCCCACCAAGGTCGCCGGCGGTGAGCTCGGCGGCCTCGACCCCGCTCTCGTCGGACCGATCTTGAAGGCGATGACCACCACCGCGGCCACCGGTGATGCCAGCGACCTCACCCGGGCACCCGGGCTGAAGGCGCTGGTCGGCACCAACGGCCCGGAGGGACCGGGCTGGTTCGTCGGCATCCAGGGCGGACAGGTGGTCGTGATCTACACCGAAGGTCCGAAGTCGGGTACCGCGGCGCTTCAGGTGGCGCAGAAGTACTTCACCATCAAGTAGTCGAGACCATCATCGAGTAGACGAGGCCACCGCCGGCCCGGTGGGCGGTTTCGACGCGACGCCTCGCTGCGCTCGGTGTCGGCTCAACCGGCGTGGCTTGCGGACATCGGCGCGGTGTGTCAGCGGTCGGCGGCGCGCCGGCCGAGGTAGGCGAAGACCGCGCGCCATCCGAGCAGGAAGACGGCGAGCGTCAGGGTCGCGACGATGACGAAGCTGACGGCCACGCCCTGGCTGAGGATGAAGCGCAGGATCATCGCGACGGTCACCGTGCAGAACCAGATGACGATCCCGACCGGCACCACGCGGTCGGGACGGAAGTCGTGGCCGAAGAAGTCGCTGGACCGCACGTGGGCGTACACGTAGGTGATCGACCAGCCGGCCGCGCAGCCCACAAGGAACGGCCACAGCGTGTGCAGAAAGGCGACCGGTGCGTAGCCCTCTTCGTGGCTGGCCCGGCCGATCACCACGAAGATCGTGATGGCCACCGCGTCGAACAGCGCGGCAACCGGTCCGGTCGCGGTCCCGCGCGCCGGTGAGGTCCCCGCCTCGGTGGGGTTCGGGATCGGCATGGTGGTCTACCGTACCGGGTCTGGCGGGGGATCATTGTCGGACCCTTGACCGGACTCCGAACGGGACGGGTCCTCCGATGCGGCCGCGTCGACGTCCCGCTCGACCGCGTCGATGAACGTGTCGTCGCGCCTGATCCGGCTGCGGAACATGATGGCGATGACCACCCAGCCCACCGCCGCCACGAAGACGTAGCTGATGATCCGGTAGATCAGGACTGCGGTGATGGCGTCGGCGGCGGGCATCCCGGCGCTGGTGAGGGCCGGGACCAGCACGGCGTCGACCACGCCGATACCGCCCGGGAGCAACGGGATCGCCGTGCCGACGGCCTTGCCGGCCGCGTACGCGACCATGAGTCCGGAGATACTCGGGTGCGCGTCGACGGCCCAGCACGCGAACATCAGGCACGCCACGTCGGCGACCCAGTTGAACAGGCTCCAGCCGAAGGCGATCGAGGTGTCGCGTTTGGTCAGCTGGACTGCGCGGAGCTGCTCCAGGGTCTCGAAGAGCTTCTCGGTGCCGTGGTCGTCGGGTTTGTTGCGGAGCTGGTTGATCCAGCCCAACACCCGGATGCCGGTGTTCTTCAGAGATTCCGGATGGCTGGCGAGGTACTGCAGGACCACCGCGACCGCGAGCAGACCGGCGACCGAGAACACGACGGAGAACGGGCTGGTCTTGGCGCCGGCGAGCATCGCGCCGCCGAAACCGAGGACGGCGAGGCCGACGCCTGCCAACAGCCCCGACATGACGACCTGCCACGACGCGACGACCGGGGTCGCACCCCACTTGCGCGTCTCGCGGTAGGTGAAGGCGGGCGCCAGCACCTGGCCGCCCGGCATCGTCTGGCTGAGCGAGTTGGCGGCCAGGATGACCGACAGCGACTTCCACTGGGTGACCCGGACGCCTGCCGAGCGCAGCAGCGCGCGCTGGACCTGCGCGAAACTGTCCATCGACAGCATTGCGGCCACGACACAGGCGAACACCCAGTGCCATTTGATGTCGCCGATGCGTAGCCAGGCCTTCTTCAGCTCGGGCCAGATCAGCACGACCTCGACACCGAGGATCACCAGCACGACGGCCAGGAGGACCCACCGCACCCACCAGAAGCGGGGACGGGTGGCTGAGCGAGGGGTCACGTCCCCCGGCGAGCCAATATCCTCCGACATACGTGACACCTTAGGCCAGGCTGTATTGCCGTATGTCCACCACCATTGGGTAAATCGACTGTCTACTGTTGCTCTCGTGAGCGAAGCCGAACCGGCCGGTCGGCCGCATGTTGCCCCCGACCTCGCGTCCCTCGACCGTGCCAGGGTCCACCCGCAGGTACGAGCCGCCGCGGAATGGGCGTGGCGGTTGCTCCTGCTCCTCTTCGCGGCCTACGTCGCCGCCAAGCTCTTCGTGGAGTTCGAGGAGGTGCTGGTCCCGGTCGCGCTGGCGATCCTGATCGCGGCGATGCTCGTGCCCGCGGTCGACGCCCTCGACCGTCGCGGGGTGCCGAGATCCCTGGCCGTGCTCCTCAACATCCTGCTCGCGCTGGGATTCATCGCGGGTGTCATGACCTTTGTGGTGCGCGAGTTCATGCGGGGCGTGCCGCAGCTCGTCGAAGAGGTCAGCGCAACGGTGGAGCGCACCAAGACGTGGTTGATCGAGGGACCGCTCGACCTCGACCCCGAGCAGGTGCGCAATGCGGGTACCGACATCCTGGACTTCCTGCAGCACAACCAGGATCGGGTCACCAGCGGCGCGCTCGCCACCGCCACCACGGCGAGCGAGATCATCACCGGCGCACTGCTCACTCTCTTCCTCCTCATCTTCTTCCTCTACGGAGGTGATCAGATCTGGCGGTTCTCGGTCGGCGTCGTACCCGTCGCGACCCGTGACCGGGTGTGGCGAGCGGGGATCGCCGGATTCGGGACGCTCGTCGGCTACGTGCGGGCCACGGTCGCCGTGGCCTTCGTCGACGCCTGCGGCATCGGCGTCGGCCTCGCCATCCTGCAGGTTCCGCTCGCACTTCCGCTGGCGTCGCTGGTGTTCCTGGGTGCGTTCATCCCGATCGTCGGTGCCCTGCTGAGCGGTTCGCTGGCGGTGCTGGTCGCACTGATCACCCAGGGCTGGCTCGCGGCCGTCGTGGCCCTCGCCATCGTTGTCGGCGTCATGCAGCTCGAAAGCCATGTGCTGCAACCATTCCTCTTGGGACGTTCGGTGCGGCTGCACCCGGTCGCGGTCGTCCTGGGCATCGCCGCGGGGCTGGTCTCGGCGGGGATCATCGGCGGCCTGCTCGCGGTACCGCTCATCGCCTTCCTCAACACCGCGATACGGCACCTGAAGGACAGCGAGGGCGCGGCCGACGACCAGGAGGCCGCCGGTGGTCACGTGGTCGAACCCAGTGAACCCGTGTGGGACACCGCCGATCCCGATGCGACCGCGGATGCGGTGGCCGAGCGCGGCACGAGGCCCGGCGGTGAGACACCGCGATCCGATGAGTCCGAGCCGGACCCCCGGGACCCGGGACCATCGTGAGCTCAGAGCCGTCCGCGCGGTGGGTCGCGCAGATGCGGCACACCGAGGCCGGACGGCCGGCCCGTGCCGTCGACGCCGATCCGGTCGGCCCACTGTGGCGCGGCGCGCAGATCTTCCGGCTGCTGTCATATCTGTATGCGCTCGGCTTCCAGATCGCGATCAACGACGATCTCGAGCATCGTGCCGTCGCGTGGGCGCTCTTCGGCCTGCTGACCGCCTGGACGCTGGTCAGCGGCATCGGCTACTTCATCGGATTCGCCCGCAACCGCTACTGGGTGACCGCCGAGGTCGTCGTGGTCTGCGGCCTGATGCTGTCCACCTCATATGTGGCCGACGCCGGGTGGGCATGGCACAACCAGACCTGGCCGACGACGCTGTGGGCCACCAACGCGGTGATCTCGGTGGCCATCCTGGCCGGGCCGACGTACGGGATCCTCGCGGGCCTCGTCGTCGGCGGGACGAGCACTTTCGTCAAGGGCGAGCTGAACCTGAACTTCGGACGCAACGCCACGATCATCGTGATCGTCGCAACCGGTATGGCCGTCGGACTCGCCGCGGCGAACGCCCGCCGGACGCATGAGAAGCTCTCGGCCGCAGCGCGTATCGCGGCGGCCGCCGAGGAACGTGAGCGCTTGTCGCGCGAGGTGCACGACGGAGTGCTTCAGGTGCTCGCGCTCATCGCCCGGCGAGGTCGTGAGATCGGTGGCCCCACAGCAGAACTGGCGTCGTTGGCCGCCGAACAGGAACGCGCGTTGCGTCGACTGATCTCCGACGCCGGGGATGCCGGTGCCGAAGAAGACCTGGACGGCGTCGGCGTGCCGGGCACCGGGGAGCTGGATCTCGCGGCTGCACTGAGGGTGTTCGCCGACGATCGGGTCTCGGTGAGTGCGCCCGCCGACCCCGTCCCTGTACCCGCCCGCATCGGGCACGAGATCCGCGCCGCCGTGGTCAACGCTCTCGACAACACGCACCACCACGCGGGACCCGATGCGCGCGCCTTCATCCTGGTAGAGGATCTGGGGGACGACGTGGTGGTGAGCGTACGCGACGACGGTGTCGGAATCGTCGAGGGCCGACTGGCGCAGGCGGTCTCTCAGGGACGTCTCGGTGTCGCGAAATCCATTGTCGGCAGAATCGAGTCAGTGGGCGGCACGGCCGTCCTCGACACCGAACCCGGCGGCGGCACCGAATGGGAGTTCACCGTTCCACGTCGGCAGACCGAGGGTCGGCGGGACTGAGGGAGGGACCGATGGGCACAGTCGAGTCGGAGGACGAACACGTGTCAGACGGTGCGGCAGGACGATTGCGGATCATGGTCGTCGACGACCACCCGATCTGGCGCGACGCGGTCGCCCGTGACCTCGCCGACGAGGGGTTCGACGTGGTGGCCACCGCTGACGGGGTGGGCAGCGCGGGTCGTCGTGCGGCCGCGGTCACCCCGGACGTCGTGCTGATGGACATGCAACTCCCCGACGGCTCAGGTGCCGACGCAACCGCGGCGGTGCTCGAGGTGTCGCCACGGACCCGCATCCTCGTACTCTCGGCCTCGAGCGAACGAGACGATGTGCTCGAGGCCGTGAAGGCCGGCGCCAGCGGATATCTCGTGAAGTCGTCGTCCCGCGAGGAACTCGTGTCCGCGGTCCGCGCGACCGCGGACGGGCAGGCCGTGTTCACGCCCGGGCTCGCCGGTCTCGTCCTGGGCGAGTACCGCAGGATGTCGCAGCAACCCGACGCCTCGGCGGCGACACCGTCCCTCACGGACCGGGAGACCGAGGTGCTGCGGCTCGTGGCAAAAGGGCTCAGCGCCAAGCAGATCGCCCGGCGGCTGTCCCTCAGTCACCGTACCGTCGAGAACCATGTGCAGGCCACGCTCCGGAAGCTGCAGCTGGGCAATCGTGTGGAACTGACCCGTTACGTCATCGAACACGGCCTGGAGGAGGACTGAGTCCTCCGCCCGGCCGGTTGATGAAAGCGGTTGTGCCGGTTACAGGTCGGTGGCCGCGAGGGGGGCCGACGTGATCGGGATGGCCGGTGCGACCTTCGGGGTCACGACCATCAGCGTGGCCGCCGCACCGGCGAGCGCGATACCGCCGAACAGGTAGAACGCGGTCCCCGACGAGACACCGGCGCCGATCAGCAGGCCACCGATGATCGGGCCGACGATCCCGCCGAGGCGGCCGAAGCCGGCACACCAGGCGACGCCCGCGCCGCGGGCCTCCGTCGGGTAGAAGTTCGACACGAAACCGTAGATCAGGACCTGGGTCCCGATGGTGCCCGTGCCGGCGACCGCGACCGCGACGAGCAGGATCGGCAGCGGGAGACCGAATGTCAGGCACACGAGCGCGAAGGTGGCCAGACAGAACGATGTCGCGACGACCTGCTGCGGGCCTCGCTGATCGGCGAGACGGGCCGCGATCAGGCCGCCCACGATCGCGCCGCCGTTGAGGACCAGCAGGAACGAGAGCGATCCCTTGGCGTCGAATCCATTGGCCTCCATGATCTGCGGAAGCCAGGTGTTGAGACCGTAGGTCAGCAACAGGCCGACGAAACTCATCGTTCCCAGCAGCAGCGTCGGCACGGCGAACCGGCGCGTCACCAGGGCGGCGAAGCCGAGCTTCACCGGAGCCGGTGCCGGCTCCTGGCGAAGGTGGCGTGTCCGTAGATCCACCGGAATTCCGGTGTGCGTGCTGATCTCGCGGGCTTCCTCATACCGTCCGCGTGCGGCGAGCCACTGCGGGGACTCGGGCATCTTCAGCACCGCGAGCGGGAGCAGCGTCACGAGCGGCAGTGCCCCGATCCAGAACAGGCCGCGCCACCCGATCTGATCGACGAACAGCATTGCCAGCACGGACGCGAGGACACCGCCCGCCGGGACCCCGCTGTAGACGATCGCGTTGAACAGGTTCCGCTTGGCGGCCGGCGCGAACTCGGCGACCATCGCTCCCGCGGTCGCGACCAGGCCGCCGATCCCGATGCCGGTGAGAAAGCGCAGGATTCCGAACGAGACGAGGTCGGTGGCCAGGGCGGTCGCCGCCATGCCGACCGAGAACCAGACGATGTTGACCAGCATCATCCGACGCCGGCCGACCCGGTCACCGAACGCGCCGGCGGCCAGAGCGCCGATCATCACGCCGATGAGCGCGTAGGACCCGAGTGCGCCGGCGGTCGCCGGGGTCAGCTCGCCCAGCTGTCCCGGGTCGTCGAGCAGAGTCGGCAGGACCGTCCCGTAGACGACGAGGTCGTAGCCGTCGAAGACGATGGCGACGGCGGCGAGGGTGACGATCCAGAGCACGCTGCGGCGATGCTCCGGAGACGTCCAGGTCGAAGAGTTCATGCGGGCTGTCCCTCCAGCGTTGGTGTGCTGGCAGACATCCTGCCCAGGATGTGGGCGCAGTCACATCGGGGCAATGCCCAGTTCCGGCCCATCCCGAATTGATCCGCGAGTCCGTGGGATTCATAGCCGGATACACCACGGTCGGTGGAGGCGAACTCCACCGACCGTCGGCGATCACTTCTCGGTGTTCACTTCTCGGAGCGGCTCCGCTTCAGCAGTTCCTGCACGCTGATCTGGGACTCGTCACCGGACTCGTCCGAGCGGGCGTGCCGGTCGGTGCGCGGCCGGCGACGGCCGGAGTCGGCATCCCCGGACGGCGGGCCGGCAGGGGCGCCGGTTCCCGGCCGGGGGGTGGCCGCCGGAGTGACGTCCGGGCTCAGCCCACGCTCCATCGGCGACGGCCCCGCGGTCCGGCGACCACGGGTCGTCGGTGTCGAGTTCTCCGGCGACACCGAGGCGGCCAGTGGACGGCGACCCGCGTCGTCGAGGCTGGGGCGTCGACCCAGTGGCGACCGCGAACCCGTGTCGCGCGCGGGAGCGGCTGCCGACGGCGGCGTCGGGACCGGCGGAGTCGGTGCCGGCGGGGGAGTGGTGCTCGTCGGGCGTTCACCGTTCGCGCGCGGTGCGGCGTCGCCGAGGCGGATGCCGCCCTCGCCGAGGGTCCACCCACCGGTGTCCGGACGGTCACCCTTGGGCAGACCCGGTCGCCGGTATGACGCCGTCGGGCGCCGTTCGGGCCGCGGTGCCTCGGGTGCAGGCGAGGCCTGGGCGCCGGACGGTTGTGCGGTCGGCGGTGTCGACGGGCCCACGCGACCGGTGACCGCGCGCCCGGGGACCTCCGCGGGCATGGGTGCGGGGGTCACGGGACCCGGTCCGCCGCTGCGCTGCGCGGGCGCGCCGGGCCGGCGCGTCGGTGTCATCGGTGCGTTGGTCATCGGTGCGCTCGACGCGGGCGCGTTGGTGATGGGCCCGTTGGACGCGGGCGCATTCGGACGCGGGGGGACTGGCTGTCGTCCATCGCGGCCGGGCACTCCGCGTCGAGCCGGTGCGGCGCCCGCGGGAACGGTACGCGGCCGGGCCGCGGCCATGACCGACGTCGGGGCCTCCGCCACCAGCGTGCCCGCACTCATCTTGCGTGCCACGCCGGAGTCGCGCTGCTCGTCGGGCTCGTCGTCGAGTACGGCCTCGCCGAGACCGATCTTGCGCTGCACGGTCTGCATCCAGCGGGGTGCCCACCAGCAGTCGTCGCCGAGGAGCTTCATGACCGACGGCACGAGGAGCATGCGGATCACGGTGGCATCGAGGATGAGCGCCGCGATCATGCCGTACGCGATGTACTTCATCATCACGATGTCGGACAGGCTGAACGCACCTGTCACGACGACCAGGATCGCGGCCGCCGCGGTGATGATCCCGCCGGTGTGGGCGATGCCGCTACGGATCGATTCGGTGGTACTCGCGCCCCGCTGTCTGGCCTCGACCATGCGGGAGAGCAGGAACACCTCGTAGTCGGTGGAGAGGCCGAAGATGATCGCGATGATCAGCACGAGGATCGCCGCGAACAGCGGACCCGGGGTGAAGTTCGCGAGGCCGGAGCCGTGGCCGTCGACGAAGATCCAGGTCAGGATGCCCAGCGTCGCACCGAGGCCGAGCGCGGTCATCAGTGCCGCCTTGATCGGCAGGACGAGTGAACCGAACTGCAGGAACATCAACAGGCCGGTGATGAGGACCAGCATGATCGCCATCAGGGGCAACCGGTTCATCAGCGCGTCGATGGAATCCTGGGTGAGAGCCGGGGTACCCGTCACGTACATGGTGAGGCCCTGGGTGTCGATCGCCCGGAGCTGATCGATCGCCTGGGCGGCCTTGGTGCGGTCGACCAGACCGGCCGAGACCTGGTAGACGCCTACGTTCGGGTATTTCTCGGCGTCGTACGAGCCGAAGCCGGCCTTGTCGGGGTCACTGAACTTGTTGGTGAAACCCGGGACCTGGTCGGCCTGCCGGGCGATGGCCTCCAGCTTGTTCTGGTCTTCCTGGTTCGTCTGGTCGTAGACGATGACGAGCTTGACCGCCTCGGTGCGCTCACTCGGGAAGTACTCGTCGAACTTCTCCTGGGCCACACGCGCCGAGTTGTCCGGCGGCAGGAACTTCTCGCTGATGCCGCCGAACTGGATGCTCCCGAACGGGATCGTCAGAGCCAGCAGGAGGAGGACGGTCGGGATCGCCGTCTTCACCGGGTGCTTCATCACCCACGTGGCGAGACGCCCCCAGAAGCCGTTCTCGACTTCCTGGCTGGTCTTCATCCGGCCGGAGAACCGGTTCTCGAGTGCGACGGCGCGTTCCTCGGTCGAGAAGCGCCGCACCAGCGGGATCGCGGTGAACTTGAGGATGGTGCTGATCGACAGCATGTTGACCCGCGGCCCGAGGATGGCCAGGATCGCCGGCAACACCGTGATCGACAGGATCGCGGCGAGGGAGACCGACGCGATGGCGCCGTAGGCCACCGACTTGAGGAATCCCTGGGGCATGATCAGCAGGCAGGCGAGGGCGGCGACGATGATCGTCGCCGAGAACACCACGGTCTGGCCCGCGGTCATCACGGTTCTTCGGACCGCCGCCTTGGTGGAATAGCCCTCGCCGAGTTCCTCGCGGAAGCGGGACACGATGAACAGGCCGTAGTCGATGGCGATGCCGAGACCGATCAGCGTCACCACGGACTGCGCGAAGATGTTGAGTTCGGTGGTCAGCGCGAGGATCTTCATGATGCCCAGCGATCCCGCGATCGTCAGGCCGCCGATCAGGACCGGCAGACACGCCGCGATCACGCCGCCGAACACGAAGAACAGCATGAGCGCGACCACCGGCAGCGCGATGACCTCGGCGCGCTTGATGTCCTTGTCCATGCCGTCGGCCATCGACCCGGCGACGGGTTGCAGGCCGGCGAGCTCGAAGGTGGCGCCGGGTATGTCGAAGCGTTCGGCGATGTCGTCGAAGAACGGTTCGATGGTGTTGTGGTTCGCCAGCACCGTGGTGTCGTCGTCACCGGCGACGCCGATGCTGATGAAGGCCTGACGTTTGTCCGGGGTGAACAGTCGCGCCTGGACCGCGCTCTGCGCCGGCTGCACGAGGAACGGGTCGTAGAGACCGGGGTCGGCCCGCCCGACGATGTCGGGGTGGGTGGCGATCAGGTCTTCGACGAAGGTCTCCACCTTTTTCCCGAAGGCCGGGTCGTCGACCCGTGTGCCTTCCGGTGGCGTGACCAGGAGAATGACATCAGACGTGTGATCGCGGCCGAGTGCCTTGTCGGCGTAGCGGGCGCCGAGATCGGATTCCGACGTGGGGTCGAACCAACCGCTCTGACTCAGATGCTTGCTGAGGTCGAGGCCGTATAGTCCGAGTCCCGCCATCAGTGCGATCATCACCGCGATGACGAGGAAGCGCATTCGATACACGAATGTGCCGATTACTCGGAACACGCTGATGTCCTTTCGTGTGCGACGTGTCGGGCGCCGGCCGCGGTCCAGGGGTGTCGGGCCGTCGGTGCGCCGCGACGCGCGCCGTGCCGGAGGTGAACGGTGCCGGTCGCGATTCTGTCAGTTCTCCGTGAGATCTTGACAGTGTTGCCTGAGTGATCCCTGAGGTGTCGGGGGTCGGTGACACCCTCAGCGAGCCCCTCGGCGTCATCCGACGAGGCACCGCGCGGTCAGCGCAGTAGCGCGCTGAGCGGCCGGAACGGTGTGAGCCAGGCGCCTTCGTCCGGAAGCGAGTCCAGCCCGATGCGGGGCAGCGGCTCCCGGAACACGCCCGGGATGTCCTCGAGGTCGACGAACTCCAGTTCCTCGGTGGTGAGGGCCCAACTGGCGTGTTCGCGGAAACCGATGACGGTGACGGGCACCCCGTCGGCGGCCACTTCGAGGAGCGGCTCGCGGAATGCCTGGCCGTCGGCGGACGCCACGATCACGCCGGCTAGTCCAACAGTGTGCCTGCGAAGTTCGATGTGGTCGAGCATGTCGGAGTCCACATCGCTGTCATCGGACAGCTTCGGCTTGGCGAACACCGCAAAACCGACGTTGCGGAGGGCGTCCACCCAGGGACGCACAACGTCTGCGCTACCTGGGGCGATGTTGGTGAAGACGGTCGCCTCGGGCTCGACGCCGTTCTCACCCTCCGTGAGAGCTGACACATCTGCGGTCCGGTGCAGCAACCACCGGCCCAGCGCGTCGAATCGGGGGCGGTGTGCAGCCGTCGGACGACCGCCCAGCAGGGCGCCGAGGCCCATGTCCATGTTGGGCGCATCCCAGACCAGCAGCATCCGGCGCGTGCCGGTCCGGCCCGAGATGGTGTCCGCGAATCCGCCAGGGGATCCGCCAGGGCTCTGGTCGGTCATGCCGGGCTCCCGTCGGTGGTGTCGCCGGACGCGGAGGCCGGCGGGATGGGCCGCGTGTACACGAACTCGCTGACGTACCGGCCCTCTCGCTCCGCACGACCCTCGAACTTCGTCGTCGGCCGTTCCAGCAGGATCGGGGACTCGCGGGTCAGCTGCACGACATGCGGGGCGTCGGCGTCCTGGGTGGCGAGCTTCTCGGCGATCCACTCGGCGTAACCCGCGTGGTCGGTGGCGATGTGCAACACGCCGCCGGGGACGAGGCGGTCGGCAATCAGCTCCAGTGTGCCCGTCTGGACGAACCGGCGCTTGTGGTGACGCGACTTGGGCCAGGGGTCGGGAAAGAACAGTCGGACGCCGGTGAGGCTCGACGACGGGATCAGCTCCCTCAGGACGATCGACGCATCGCCGCGGATCAGCCGCACGTTGGTCAGCTCGTTGCGGTCGATGAGGCCGAGCAGCTGGGCCAGGCCGGGCTTGTAGACCTCGACCGCCACCACGTCGACGTCGGGTTCGGCTTCGGCCATCGCCGCGGTCGAGATTCCCGTGCCGCTGCCGATCTCCAGCACCTTGGGGGCGTCCCGGCCGAACATGGCGTTCAGGTCGAGCTGGGGTTCGGGAATGCGTTCCGGGCCGATCTCGAGGTCGCGGCCGAGGACGGGCCAGAGGGTCTCCCAGTTGCGTTGCTGGCCGGTCGTCAAGGTCCCCCGGCGGAATCGGAAGCTCGTCACGCGGGGATACAACCGTGACCTGTCAGCGCTGTTGTTCACCGGTCCATCGTTGCGCATCGTGGCATTTCCACGAAGTCGCGGGTGAGGCGTGTCCGTCAAGTGGCAGCGAGTTCTTGGGACGGAACGGCCAGTTGGCGGGGGATGTGGAGGTCAGGACGCCCATCGGGGTGAATCGGGATTAGTCTCGGGCCAGCCGCGGAACACGCGGGATGTCAGGCGGGGAAGGGCATGGAGACGTGGGGGCGGACGTGGGCACATCGACGAATGCGTCACCATCGCCACGGCCGGACCGGAACTCCCTGTCCATGGCCGCTGAACAGGGCGGACTCGCCGAGCTCGTCGAGCCGTCGTCGCCTCTGGTCCCGATCCTCTCCGCGGCGGGACAACGGTTTCTACGGCCGCTGCATGTGCAGGTGGTCGGCAGGCCGGGCGTCGGACGCGACACGATGGCCCGCGCCCTGCGCGAGCGGCTGGCGCTGACGGTGAGCGGCCCGGGCGAGGACGCCCGCGCGGCCGCAGACGCCGACCTCTGGGTTCTCGTGCTGGCAGGGCCGCCGCGCCGGGCCGATCACGAATTGCTGCGATCGTTGCCGGCCGATCGCGTCGTGGTCGTCCTGGGCAAGGCGGACACCCATCCCGACTGGGACGCCGCGGTCGACGCCGCGAATCGGTCCTCGACGCAACTCGGCCTGCCCGTCCACGCGGTCTCCCAGCTGCTGGCCTGCGCCGACCTCGACGCGACGGAGTTCACCGCCCTCGCGAGGCTGGCCGCCGAGGGGGCCGAGATGCCGTCGATGGCCGGCCGATTCCTCGTCGGGGCGCCGGGATCGGAGGAGCGAATCCTGCGGCAGGGGCTGTTGCGCCGCATCGACGCCTTCGGGATCGACACCGCGCTGCGGCTCATCGCCGAGGGATCGGACATGGCGGCCGACGCGTCGGCGCTCAATCGTGCGTTGCACGCGATCAGCGGGGTTCCGCAGCTCACCACGGAGATCTCCGACCGCGTCGGTCGCGTCCGGTTCTGGCGCGAGGTCGAGATCCGCGCCGAACTCGAACGCGCGGCGGCCGGCGGATGTGACCGGGAGAACGCCGAACGGCTGCTGGCGGCGGGAGGTCTCGGGTGAGTACCCGCATCCTCGAGGCGACGCGCGAACTGACCGGGTTCGACGCCGCACGCGTCGGTTCCGGTTCCGGGGTCCTGGTGGTCGGGACCGAGGGCGTCGGGGTGCGCACTCTCGTCGACGCCATCCGCGAACTGGCCCCCGACCTCGAGATCCATGCCCGGGACGTCCAGGCCCGGGAACGCGGACCCGGGCCGGGTGTCGCGCTGGTCGTCGTCGATCCCTCCTCGTCGGTGGATGACGAGGAACGAGACCTCGTCGAGCAGGCGCGTGCCCAGGTCGGGACCGTCGCGCTCGTGTGCACCAAGATCGACGCATTCTGGGAGTGGCCCCGGATCGTGCGGGCCCACCGCACGACCCTCGATCCGTTCGGGACGATGCCGGTGTTCGGGGTGTCGGCGGCAGCGGCACTCGGCGGAGACGTCGTCGACTCAGGCGTCGACGCGCTGGTCGACTGGATACGTGAGGCGCACGCTGCTCCCGATGCACTGCGCCTCGAACGGGCCCGGGTCGCGGCCGGCGTCGGGGCCGTCGAGCATCTGCTGGCCGACGCCGACGCGGGAACCGACACCGACTCCTCCGGAACGCTCGACGACCTGATGAGTGCGCGTCGTCGGCTGCTGTCGTCGCGGGATCGCGGCCGCGTCGACCGTCTCGCCGCCGTCCGAGCCGGCCTCGCCAGAGCCCGGGCGCAGTGCTCGGCCGAGCTCCAGTCGCGTGTCCGCGAACTCGCGGCAGCCGCCGACCATGCTCCGGATGTCGACGACGCCGAGCACCGGTCGTGGTTGGACACCCGGTGGGCCGACCTCGCCGAGGGCATCCGCCGCGACGCCGACGAGCGCATCGACGAGGTCGCGGCCACGGCACTGGTGGGTCTCGACCCGGAGCAGTCCCCGCGGGAGCCCTGGTCCGACACCCCGCTGCCCGCCGACGGGCCGGGGAACCGGCGCCGAGGTGGTGCGGAGGACGCGATGTTGGTCGTCATCGGCGCGTCCACCGGCCTGGGTGTCGGACGCCTCGTCGTCGCACCGATGGCCTCGGTGCAGACCCTGCAATGGATCAGCATGCCGCTGACCCTCTTGTTGGGGATCGGCGTGGCGGTCTGGGTCATCCGCGTCCGACGCGGCGCGCTGGATCGTGCCGACCGCCTGACCCGTGTCTCCGAACGGCTCGCGGTCGCCCGCTCCGCACTCGACCATCAGCTCGGGTTGCGGTTCTCCGCAGCCGAGACCCGGACAGCGGGACAGATCGCTCGCGCCCACGAACGTCGGGCACGGCGGACGACCGAGCAGGTCGCGGAGATCGACGACGACATCCGGCGGCTGCGCAGCGGTGCCGCGCAGCAGGAGGCGCGTATCCGCCGTGACCGCGCCGAGGGCATCCGCCGCGAACTGGTCGCCCGCTCCGAGCGGTTGTGGGGCTCCGAGGGGTTGTGGGCCGAGTCGGACGGACCGCGCCCGACCGGCTCCACAGAAAAGCCCGACCCCGGCACGAACGATCCGGCCGGCCCAGACGACCGCAGCAACGGCGACGACAGGACCAGGTGAGCGAGAGATGGATTCGATCTTCGACGACGACGCGGGGTCCGACCCGTTCGACGCCGGTCACCCCGACGCCGGGGCGTCCGCGCCGGGTGGACCGTTCGCGTCCGGAGACCTACCCGGTACCGGCCTCGATCCGCACGTGGACTCGGTCGCCGCGATCCACGCGGAGTCGTCCGCCGACGACCTCGACGATCATCTGTGGATGCACGAGGACGGCCGGATCTGGGACCTCGGGCCGGCGGAGGTCGACACCGACAACGACGGCGTCAACGACTCGCTGACCCGCAACGGTCCGGACGGGTTCACCGTGTACACCGACAGCGACCGGGACGGCCAGGTCGACAAGATCACCGAGATCGGTGCCGACGGCGGATTCCGCTCGGCCGTGCTCGACCCGGAGACCGGTGAGTGGATTCCCGGCGGTTCGGGACGCATCGGCTGAGCTGCTCGGGAGCCGGCCGATGGTCGTCTTCCAGGGACTTTGGTCCCATATCGGGGGAGTGTGGGATAACCCGCAGTCGCAGGCCCCCACACCTAACGTCCGCTCGGTACACGTATCCTGAACACCTAGACGACTGACCGGTGACCATTCCAGCAGGTCACATGCTCGCAGGAGGCCCCAACGATGACCGCAGCCACCATTCCCGGACTGGACCCGAGCAGCGCGCCGACCAAACATCAGGGTCTGTTGGCCTGGATCACCGAGATCGCCGAACTGACCCAGCCCGATCGGGTCGTCTGGTCCGACGGCAGCGACGAGGAGTGGGATCGCCTCACCGCCGCCCTGGTGAAGGCCGGGACCCTCGTCAAGCTGAACGAGGAGAAGAAGCCGAACTCCTTCCTCGCCAGCTCCGACCCCGCCGACGTGGCACGCGTCGAGTCGCGGACCTACATCTGCTCGGAGTCCGAAGAGGACGCCGGCCCGACCAACAACTGGGTCGAGCCCGCCGAGATGCGCGCCACCATGACCGAGCTGTACCGCGGCTCGATGCGCGGCCGCACGATGTTCGTCATCCCCTTCTGCATGGGCCCGCTGGACTCCGACGACCCCAAGCTGGGCGTCGAGATCACCGATTCCGAGTACGTCGTCCTCTCGATGAAGATCATGACCCGCGTCGGTCCGCGTGTCCTCGAGCTCCTCGGCGACGACGGCTTCTTCGTGAAGGCGCTGCACTCGGTGGGCGCTCCCCTCGAGCCCGGCCAGGCCGACGTGCCGTGGCCGTGCAACACCGAGAAGTACATCACCCACTTCCCGGAGACCCGCGAGATCTGGTCGTACGGTTCGGGTTACGGCGGCAACGCGCTGCTCGGCAAGAAGTGCTACGCCCTGCGCATCGCGTCGGTCATCGCCCGCGACGAGGGCTGGATGGCCGAGCACATGCTCATCCTCAAGCTGACCAGCCCGGCGAACAAGGTCTACTACATCGCCGCGGCCTTCCCAAGTGCCTGTGGCAAGACGAATCTCGCGATGCTGCAGCCCACCATTCCGGGCTGGAAGGCCGAGACCGTCGGCGACGACATCGCCTGGATGCGCTTCGGCGAGGACGGCCGTCTCTACGCGATCAACCCGGAGTTCGGCTTCTTCGGTGTCGCCCCGGGCACCAGCTACGACTCGAATCCGAACGCGATGAAGACCATCGAGGCCGGAAACACCTTGTACACCAACGTCGCCCGCACCGACGACGGTGACATCTGGTGGGAGGGCATCGACGGTCCGGCGCCCGCGCACCTCACCGACTGGCTCGGCAACGACTGGACCCCGGAGTCCGATCACAATGCTGCCCACCCGAACTCGCGTTACTGCACCCCGATCGCACAGTGCCCGTCGCTGGCCGACGAGTGGGACGACCCGAAGGGTGTGCCGATCTCGGCGATCCTGTTCGGCGGCCGTCGCAAGACGACCGTCCCGCTGGTGACCGAGGCCCGCGACTGGCAGACCGGCGTCTTCATGGGCGCCACCGTCGGCTCGGAGCAGACCGCGGCGGCCGAGGGCAAGGTCGGCACCGTGCGTCGCGACCCGATGGCGATGCTGCCGTTCATGGGCTACCACGTCGGTGACTACCTGCAGCACTGGGTGAACATCGGCAAGAACGCCGACGAATCCAAGCTGCCGAAGGTGTTCTACGTCAACTGGTTCCGTCGCGGCGACGACAAGCGCTTCCTGTGGCCCGGATTCGGTGAGAACAGCCGCGTGCTGAAGTGGATCATCGGTCGCATCGAGGGTGAGGCGGAGGGCGTCGAGACCCCGATCGGCATCGTCGCCAAGCCGGAGGACATCGACGTCTCCGGACTCGACGTGCCGGCCGACGACGTCGCCGAGGCCCTGGCGTTCAACGCCGACGAGTGGCGCGAGGAGATCCCGTCGATCGAGGAGCTCTTCGAGTTCATCGGTCCCAAGCTCCCCACCTCGCTGCGTGACGAGTTGGATGCCCTGAAGCATCGACTCGCCTGATCGGGCGACCGGTCGGTTGGTTCGGTCCGGGGCTGATGTGACGGTTGAGGTATCGTGCCCCTCATGAAACTACGTTTGTGGGGGGCCACGATCGTCGGAGCCTGTGTACTCGGGCTGACCTCTCCGCTCGCAGTTCAACCTGCCTCTGCCGCACCGGCTTCCGGCGCCGGCGTCAGCGCGTACTACACCGACACGACGACGCTCGGCGACTTCGTTCCGACGTTCAACCGGATCACCGGACTGGACCGGACCGCCAACGGGCAGTACGCGCTGATCGCGGAGGACGTTCTCCCTGCACGGTTCTTCACCGCCCGCATCGGATACTCCTCGGAGACCGCGTCATTCGTCGGCCGACCCGCTCTCAACGGTGGTGGCACGGTCCTCGGTCCGTGGTTCGTGCCGCTGCTGCCCGGGGGTGCGCAGTTCGAAGGCATCCGCAAGACCAACGGCGGTTACACCGTCGTCAGCGGTGGCAACAACCAGTTCGTCCGGCAGATCGGCCCGCTCGGCCAGTTCGTCCGCGACCTGCGGTTGCCCGCCGCGTGGCGCCCGACGTCCAAGTCGGGTGTGGCCGGGCAGCGTGGGCTGACCGGCCTCGCGGTCGGGCCGCAGGGTCAGGTCTCGGTGCTCACCGCGGGCGGGCTCAAGCAGGACGGACGCACGTCGGCGCGTCTGCTCACCTTCGGCAAGACCGATCGCGAGTTCGTCTATCGCACCGACGCCAACAAGGTGGCCGCCGACGTGCTGGCCATCAACTCCACCGACTTCCTCGTCCTCGAACGCGGAGCGGGCACGCTGACGAACATCTTCTGGACCACCACCCGCGACGCTACGTCGGTGACCGGCAAGAAGAAGCTCTCCGGCAAGGAGCGGGCGATGCCCAAGCGTCGGATCTTCTCCACGACCGGCACGCCGCGTCTGGCCACCGGCGACATGTCGGGCCTCGCGTGGGGCAACTGGCACCCCGACACCCCGTACGCGAAGAAGCGCAGTCGAACGCTGCTCGTCGTCTCCCAGAACGCCGGATCGCCCACCCGCGTCCACTCGTTCGAGGTCCAGCTGCCGAAGTAGCCCTGCCGTCCCTCCGCAAGCGGCGGTCGGGGTTGCTGGTTGAGCCGGTAGCGAGCGGAGCGAGCCACCGCGTCGAAACCTCGCGCCGTGCTGGTCGAGCCGGACGGTGGGGTGTGGTGGCGGGCGGGTTTCGACGCGACGCCTCGCTGCGCTCGGTGTCGGCTCAACCGGCATGGGTTGCTTGGCGGGCGGGTTTCGACGCGACGCCTCGCTGCGCTCGGTGTCGGCTCAACCGGCATGGGGTTGCTTGGCGGGCGGGTTTCGACGCGACGCCTCGCTGCGCTCGGTGTCGGCTCAACCGGCATGGGGGGACGAGTGTGACAATCACCGCCTCAGGGTGGGGTCAGGGGATTACCTGATAGCGCATCGTCGTCGGATTTGGCACCGTTGAGGGCATGACGACGACTGATGCGGCCGCCCGCGATGCCGGAGAGCCGAAACACGGAATGGCTGCGGGTGCGGAGAACCTGTCCAAGAGGTACGGCACGGGCGACACTGCCGTGGAGGCGCTGAAAAGCGTCTCCATCTCGTTTCGCGCGGGCGAGTTCACCGCCATCATGGGGCCGTCGGGGTCGGGAAAGTCGACGCTGATGCACTGTCTGGCGGGCCTGGATGTCGCGAGTGACGGCCGTGTCTTCATCGGCGACACCGATCTGACCGCACTGTCCGACAAGGCGATGACGATGCTGCGCCGCGACCGCATCGGGTTCGTCTTCCAGGCGTTCAACCTGGTGCCGACGCTGACCGCGAAAGAGAACATCACCCTTCCGGTCGACATCGCCGGCCGGGCGGTCGACACCGAATGGTTCGACGCGGTCACCGAGCGACTCGGTATCACCGACCGCCTCTCGCACCTACCCAGCGAGCTGTCCGGCGGTCAGCAGCAGCGCGTGGCATGTGCCCGGGCACTGATCGGCAAGCCGGCCATCATCTTCGGCGACGAGCCCACCGGCAACCTCGACTCCCGGTCGTCGGGTGAGGTTCTCTCGATCCTGCGTGCCGCCACCGACGAGTTCGGGCAGACCGTCGTCATCGTGACCCACGACCCGCGCGCGGCGTCGTACGCCGACCGCGTCGTGTTCCTCGCCGACGGTCAGATCGTGCAGGAGCTCGCGCGCCCGAGTGCCGACGACGTCTTCGAGGTCATGAAGAACCTCGACGGTGTCCACCACACCGATGCCCCGTCCACCTCGGCTCCCGCCGAGACCTCCAGAGCGCTCTGAGCCGTGGCGTCCTCATCGGTGATGCGCCGGGTTTCGCTGCGAAACCTGCGGGCGCACAAGCTCCGTCTGTTCCTGACCCTCTTCTCGATCGTCCTCGGCACATCGTTCGTCGTCGGATCGATCGTGTTCACCAGTTCCATCTCGAAGGCCTTCACGGACATCTTCGACAGCGCTGCGCAGGGCGTGGCGGTCGAGGTGACGCCTGCCGACCGGCAGTCGCCCGGCGTTCCGCTGTCGGTCGTCGACCAGCTGCGCGCCCAGCGTGCCGAACTCGGCATCGACAAGCTCGTCGTCAACAACAACGGGTTGATCACCGTCGCCGATTCGGGCGGCACGGCCATCCAGACCGGCGGTGCCCCGAGCGTCGGCACCACCTACATCCCGGAGAACGAGGCGCTCGATCCCGATGAGTCCCGGATCATGCCGGGCGGCCGCGGCCCCGCCAACGCCGGCGAGATCGCGCTGAACTCCTCGGCTGCCGAGGAAGCCGGGCTGAAGGTCGGGTCGAAGACCAAGGTCGTGATCGGCCAGGGCAACGCCGTCCCACTCGATGTCACCGTCGTCGGGCTGATCGATCTCCCCACCTCGACCGGCGGGTACGTCAACGCGCAGTTCGACGCCGCGACCGCGTCGCGTCTGTTCAGCGACGGCAAGCACGTCGGGCTCGTCGACATGTCGGCCGTCGCCGGGGTTTCGCCGGAGCAACTGCAGGAGCGGGTGCGGACCCTCCTCGGCACCGACGCCGACCTGTACGACGTGCGGACCGGCGATCAGGTGCGGGAGGACCAGAAGGCGCAGGTCAACGAGTTCCTGCAGATCTTCCAGTACATCCTGTTGGCGTTCGCGGCGATCGGTCTGGTCGTCGGCACCTTCATCATCTACAACACCTTCTCGATGATCGTCGCGCAGCGTAACCGCGAGTTCGCGCTGCTGCGGGCGGTCGGCGCGAGCCAGCGTCAGGTGTCGCGGTCGGTCCTCTTCGAGGCGTTCGTCGTCGGCGTGATCGGCGGAGTGCTGGGCCTGGCCATCGGCATCGGCCTGGCCGCCGTGCTCAAGGCATTCACCAGCGCGACGTCGGGTCTGCCGGAGGGTGAGCTGACGATCGGGCCCGGCGCGGTGCTCGCCGGCATCCTGGTCGGCGTCGTCGTCACGATGGTCAGCGCCTGGGTGCCCGCGGCTCGCGCCGCACGGGTGCCGCCGGTGGAGGCGATGCGCGCATCGGCGGCCGAGGGATCGGCGTCGCTGCGCAACCGCACCGTCATCGGTGCGGTCATCGGCCTGGCTTCGATCGTGGCCATCGTCGTCGGCGCGATGGACGAGGGCTCCGGACCGGCTCTGACGGTCGGTGCGGGCGCGGCCGGCCTGGTGCTGGCCGCGGTGCTGGTCGGGCCCGCGGTCGCGCGTCCGTTCGTGGGGGTGCTCGGTCGCGCGGTCGGCGCACCGTTCGGCACGATCGGACGACTCGCGCGCACCAATGCCGTTCGCAATCCCCGACGTTCGGCCGCGACCGCGTTCGCGCTGACCCTGGGGCTGATGCTGGTGGCGATCATCGGCACACTCGGCCAGTCGTTCAAGGGCACGGTCGACGAGGCGGTCGACTCCGGGATCACCGCCGACTACATCCTCGCGGGGACCAACCAGGGACCGTTGCCACCCACGGTGGCACCCGCGGTGAAGAACGTGCCGGGCGTCGGCGAGGTGGTCTCGTTCGGCGTCGTGCAGGCGAAGGTCGACGATCAGCCGGTGCAGGGTTTCTCGGCGCTCGGTGGTCCGCTCAGCGACGTGACGGTCATGGACATGGAGGACGGCGCGTCGACGGCGCTGCCGGATGACGGGATGCTGATCAGTCATCGCACGGCCATGACGAAGGGCTGGGAGCGCGGTCAGGTCCTGAACTTCACCTCGCCCATCGGCGAGCAGGTCCAGGTCCCGATCGCCGGTGTGTACGCCGACAACGAGGCCCTTCAGCCGTGGGTCGTCGGGCCCGCGGTCTACGACCGGCTGGTCCCGCCGGCGGCGCGTTTCGACGTCACGGTCTTCGTGAAGGCCGAGGCGGGTGCCGATCTGGACACCTTGCGCACCGGCCTCGAGGACGCGACCGCCGGGTACCTGACCGTCCAGGTCAAGGACCGCGACCAGTTCAAGGGACAGATCTCCGCCCAGATCGACCAGATGCTGGGCACGCTCTACGCGATGCTCGGACTGGCATTGCTGATCGCGGTGCTCGGCATCATCAACACCCTTGCGTTGTCGGTGGTGGAACGTAAGCGCGAGATCGGCATGCTGCGCGCGATCGGCATGGTGCGCGGCCAGGTGCGTCGTTCGATCTATCTGGAGTCCGTGCTGATCTCGATCTTCGGTGCCGTGGTCGGTGTGGTTCTGGGAACGCTCATCGGCGTGGCGCTCGTGCGGACGCTCGCCGCCTGGGGTCTGGGTGCGCCGGTGATCCCGTGGTCGCTGATCGTGATCACGCTGGTCGCGTCGGCGGTGGTCGGTGTGCTGGCGGCTCTGTGGCCCGCGGTCCGAGCGGCCCGGACGGGGCCGCTCGAGGCCATCGCCGATCTGTGACGCTCTGCTCCTGATCCGGATGTCACGCGGCCCGGGTTCTGCCCGGGCCGCGTGGTCACAGGCCGATATCAGGATCCGGATGACAGAATCGTCGGCATGACCCGACCACCCCAGGGCGATCCGAACGATCCGCGGAACAATCCGCCGGAGACCCGACAGTTCGATCCCGACTACGACCCCTCGGCGCCGCCGTCGCAGGCCTACACCCAGCATCCGGAAGGTCAGCCGTATCCCGGGCCGTACACCGAGCCCCACCCGGGACCCCAGTACACGGAACCCCAGTACACGGAACCCCAGTACACGGAACCCCAGTACGCGGATCCTCAGTACACGGCGGCGTCGCCCTATGGAGCGTCGCCGTACGACGCGCCGCAGGGCGGCGAACCCCCGCACGGGTCGTCGAAGGGCCGCACCATCGGTCTCGCGCTGGTTGCCCTGGCAGCATTGGTGATCCTCGGTCTGGTCGTCGTGCTGGTCACGAAGTCCGGCGGAGACGACTCCTCGACCGCGGCGGCGTCCTCGTCGTCGACGACCACCACCAGCAAGCAGACGACGACGAGTTCGTCCCCGACCACCACGACCACGACCGAGGAGACGACGTCGAGTCCGAGCAAGAAGCCGGGGCCGGCGATGGTGACCTACCAGCTCACCGGCAACGGCGATGTGGTCGCGCTCAGCTTCAGCAAGGGCGGCGGCGCGCCGACGGTCATCGCGGCCACCGGGTCGCCCTGGTCGCAGCGGGTGACCGTGAAGGGTACGAAGGCGACCCTCTCGGCCATCGTCGTCCGCGGCCCGGTGACCTGCAGCATCTTGGTCGACGGGGAACAACTCGCGACCGCGACCAGCCAGGGCGGCACGCTGAACTGCACCGCGGACCTGTCGGGGGAGTAGGCGGACCTCGATACGCGGCGTCCTCGATCTCGATGCGCTCCTCCGTCGCTTACTCGACCCGGCGGCTCCGCTCGGGCGGCGCTACTCGGCCGGCAGGAGTATTTCTGCTGGTTGAGTAGGCGAGGAGCTTGCGACGAGCCGTATCGAAACCACTACCGCTTGCGCAGCACCAGCACGAGGTTCGTGCCGAGCACCTCGCGCAGGCCGGGGACGCGCATGACCCACCACATCCAGCGCGGGATGTAGCGGGGGAAGGCGGCGAGGAGATCGGCGCGATCGGTCACCGATCGCGCCCAGCGCAGGCCGTCGGTGGCGTGGACGGCGAACAGTGACGTACCGAAGAGGTTCTTCGGGGGGTGGCCGTGACGTCTCGTGTAGAGACGCGCGGCACGATGACCGCCGAGGTAGTGGGTGAGTCCCATCTCGTGGCCGCCGAACGGTCCCCACCACAGCGTGTAGCTGACGATGACGACGCCACCGGGCCGGGTCACGCGCAGCATGTCGTCGGCCATCTCCCACGGCGTCGACGTGTGTTCGACGACGTTCGACGACAAGGACACGTCGACGCAGTCGTCGGCGAAGGGCAGGTTCTGGCCCGATCCGCGGACCGACCCACGGTGTTCGAGCCCGCCGGCGTGCATCTCGGTGGGGTCCGGTTCGACCGACATGTAGTGCGCGCCTCGTGCCCGGAAGGCGTCGGCGAAGTAGCCGGGACCCCCGCCGACGTCGAGGATGACCTTTCCGTCGAGGTCGGGGACGAAGGCCGCCACCATGTCCGCGGTGTCGGTCGCCAGTGCGCCGTAGAAGCGGGCGGGGTCGGACTGCTCGAAGCGGAAGTCGTTCAGCAGTCCGGCGGCACGCCGCAGCGTGGCCAGCCGGGCCATTCGGTTCCGGCCGGAAGTCGTGGTCGTCATCGTCGGAGAACTCTAGTCGCGGGCGGTGGGCGACGGTCAGCCGCGCTCGTCGACGCAGGTCTGTCAGTGACGGGCGGAGCCCTGATCGTGGACTCGCCTCTTCCCGGTGTGATGACGGCCTGGTGCTACCAGTCGGTAGGCTGTCGTGCGATGCGCGTACCTTCCGACGTCCTGCTGCTGTGCTGGCGGGACACCCGCCACCCTCAGGGCGGCGGCAGTGAGACATATCTGGAACGTGTCGGTGCCGAATTGGCCCGACGCGGCGCGCGCGTGACCTTTCTGACGTCGTCCTACCCGGGGGCGGCCGGTGAGGAGCACCGCGACGGCATGCGGTTCGTGCGTGCCGGAGGGCGGATCAGCGTGTACCCGCGCATGCTGGCAACGATTCTTGCCGGCCGATTCGGCCTCGGGCCGCTCCGGGGCTGTCACCCCGAAGTCGTCGTCGACACCCAGAACGGGGTGCCGTTCTTCGCGACCCTCGTCGCCTCCGCGCCGACGGTGATACTGGTCCACCACTGCCACCGCGAGCAGTGGCCGGTCGCCGGCCGGTTGCTCGGGCAGGTGGGCTGGTTCATCGAGTCGCGACTGTCGCCGAGGATTCATCGCCGGAACCGCTATGTCACGGTGTCCACGCCGTCGAAGACCGAACTCGTCGCCCTCGGCGTCGACGCGGAGCGGATCTCGGTCGTGCGCAACGGTATCGACCCGGTCCCGGCCGACGCGCTGCTCACCGGAGGTGCAGCCGACGGCGGTTCGGTCCCGGTGCGTCTGTGCGTCTTGTCCCGGCTGGTGCCGCACAAGCAGGTCGAGGACGCTCTCACCGTGCTGGCACAGCTGCGTCGTTCCGGGGTCGACGTGTACCTCGACGTCATCGGCGGTGGCTGGTGGTCCGATGAATTGCGATCCGCTGCAGCCGAACTCGGTGTCGTTGACGCGGTGACCTTCCACGGCCACGTCAGCGAGCAGCGCAAGCACGAGCTGCTCTCACAGGCGCAGGTCCACCTGATGCCCTCGCGCAAAGAGGGGTGGGGACTGGCGGTCGTCGAGGCGGCCCAGCACGGTGTCCCGACCATCGGCTACCGCAGCTCGGTCGGTCTCACCGACTCCGTCGACGACGGCAACACCGGCCTCCTCGTCGACGGCGTCGACGAACTGGTGAGTGCCACGAGAAAACTCATCGACAACCCCGACGAGACCCAGCGACTGGGGCGCAACGCCAGGATCAGGGCGGGCCGTTACTCCTGGGCCGCGACCTGCGACGGGTTCATCGAGACGTTCGACGCCGTTCTCGCACGCTAGCGACGACCGCGCCCACGACTCCCGCCAGGAGCATCATCGCCCACCACAGGTGTGCGGCGAGCGCCAGAGCCCGATCGGTCGCTCCGGCACCCCGCTCGACGGGATCATCGACCCGGTACAGCCGGAGATCGTCCCCGTCGTGGACGAGGCGCGCTTCTGCGGCGAGCCGCTCGGGCGTCGAATCATCTTCGACGAGAACCCATCCCACGCCGAGCGCGGCGAGTTCGGCGGGTGAGCCACCGGCTTCGAGTACCGACGCCACGGCGGCCGCATGCTCACTCGGCGCGTCGACGACCTCGCCGTCGACGGTGAGCGCGCCGGACTCGATCACCGGAGCCCGCAACATCCGCGCGGCGGGATCGAGCGAGACGCCGCCGGCGAAACGGTAGTGCCGCACCGTGTCCGTGGGCCACAGGGCGACCGAACCCCGATCGTCGGGCACGATGGCAGCCACCGCCGCCCAGTCGTCCGGGTAGGCCACCGGCCGCACGGAACCACCGCCACCCCAGGCGAGATCGGGAAGCGGAGCCACGACGAGCAGCACGAAGGCGGCGAGTGCGAAACCCGACGGGACCCGTCGACGGGCGGCCGCCACGGCCCCGGCCACGGCAAGCGCGACTCCGGGAACGAGAAGAGCGGAGAACTTCTGGGTATCCCGCAACAGACCGGCGCCGGGGACGTGCTCGATCGTGAACTCCAGCAACCACTGTCCCGGACCGAAGGTGCCGAGGACCAGCAGGATCGCGACGACGACGGCCGATGTTCCGATCGCCCGCACCAGCGGATCGAGCGTCCGCCGACGCTGCCAGAGGTGGACGACGCCGGTCGCGACCACGAGCAACGAACAGAACGTCGCGACCGCCGCCCACCAGATCGTTCGGCTGGCGGGTACCGCGTCGACGTTCCAGATGCCCCCCAGGGAGAGAACGGTCCCGACCGGACCCAGCCCCGGCTCGGACCGGAGACCGAACGCCTCGACGCCCGCCGCGGCGGATGTGGTGGTGGCGTCGCTGATCACCGCCGTCACGACCCACGGCAGGGTGCTCAGCACCCACAGGCCGACGGCGACGAGGCCGGGCCGCAGGCCGACCGGACGGCCGATGAGTACCACGGCCAGCACGATCCCGGCGAGCACCGAACCCGTCGGCGTCAACCCGGCAGCCGCCAGCAATCCGCCGAGCCGGAGAAACCGTGCCGCATCTGGCCGTTCCCGCAGATCGGATGCGGCGACGAGAATCCAGCCCAGCGCGGCGTAGCCGACGAGCAGGCTCCAGTGCCCTTGCAGGAGTCGTTCGGCCACATAGGGATTCCAGATCGCCACGAGCGCGGCGGCGACGGCCCCGGGACGCCCGGCGCCGGGAACGAGACGAAAAGCCAACCGGCCGAACCCGACGCCGGCGAAGACCAATGCGGCCAACAAGATCGCGACGACCACCACACCGCCGTCGACGACCGACGACACCATCGCGACGAAGAAGTCCTGCGGCACCGCGCGCGGCGGCAGGTCACCGATGCCGAGCGTGGTGTCGGTGACATGGGTGCGCGGCGTCGACACCGCATCCCGGAAGAGCAGGTATCCCGGTCCGATACCGAGCAGTGCCGGTAGCAGGGGTCCCAGGATTGCCACGGCCGCAACGACACTCACCACGTAGAGCGCCGGGAGCAACCGTCCGGAGAACACCGCGACCCGTGCGGCTCAGAAGTGGTGGGTGTCCGACGGCGCCGGTGCGTGCACCGGGTCGTCGTCGAATTCCGACTCGGTGATGCCGTAGGCCCGTGCGAGGTCGAGGATCTTGGTGGCACGCGCGATGCGTGGCAGGTCCGAACCGTTGCGGATCTCGCCGCCGTCGCGCTCGAACTCCGCGAAGAACTCCCTCGCCCAGGTGATCTCGTCCTGTGACGGGGACAGGCCCTCGTTGACCGGGGCGCACTGTGACCGGGTGAGGCAGATCTTGCCGGTCATGCCGAACTCCGCGCTCACCGCCGTGGCCTCGCTCAGCTTCAGAGCGCTGGACCCGACCGTCGGGCCGTCGATCGCGCTGGGCAGGTGAGCAGCCTTGGCGGCGATGGTGAATCGGGACCGGGCGTAGGCCAGCGTCTGTGGACTGTCGCCGAAACCGGTGTCCCGACGGAAGTCACCGATGCCGAAGGCGAGGCGGAAGGTGCCCTTGGCCGATGCGATCTCGCTGATCCGCTCGAGTCCGCGTGCCGTCTCGACGAGGGCGACGATCGGCAGGCCGGGCAGGCGTTTGGCGGTCTCGGTCACGTGGTCGACGGACTCGACCATCGCCAGCATCACACCGCCGACCGCGGTCTCCGCGAGGGCGGCGAGGTCGTCGGCCCACCACGGGGTGCCGAATCCGTTGATCCGGACCCACTCACCGGCACCGGGGCCGGAACCGTCCTTCGGACCGATCCACCGCACGACGTTGTTGCGCGCCTCGACCTTGTCCTTGGGAGCGACCGCGTCTTCGATGTCGAGGACGACGATGTCGGCGCGCGAGCGAGCGGCGCGCTCGAACTTCGCGTAGTGCGCGCCGTTGACCAGGAGCCAGCTTCGGGCCAGCACCGGATCGATACGCGAACCGACATCGGTCGATTCGGCGTCGTCGGTGGTGTTGTCGTCGTACATCGGCATCTCTCGTCGGTGAATTCTGCAGCCTACCCATCGTTGCCTATGCCCGACGACCGGTGCAAAGCACCCTGTGCACGGGACCCGGTGCCAACTCGGCACACTTGTGCCATGCAGCAGATCCGACCGAGCGGACGGCGCCGGCCCGCCGCCGGCACCGTCGGCGCCGTCGGATCGGTGGCCGTCGGATCGATGGTCGCCAACGTCTGCATGTACGTGGTCCATCTGGCCGCGAGCGCCCGTTACCTGGACGTCAGCGAGTACGGCGAGTTCGCGGTCCTGCTGTCGGCGATGCTCGTGCTGGGTGTGCCCGCCCTGGCGCTGCAGAACGTGGTCGCGCGCGAGGTGGTCCTGGGATGCGACGAGCGCCGTCTGCGCCGGGTGGGTGCCCAGACGACGCTGTACGTGGTGGTCCTGGTCGCCGTCGCGACACCGCTCGTCGCGTTGCTGATGCGCACCGGTGTCGTCACGACGCTCGCCGCCCTCGGCGCGGCGCCGCTGCTGGCGCTGATCGCCACCGGTCAGGGCATCCTGCAGGGACGCGGCGAGTTCCGGACGCTGTCGTGGGTGCTGGCCGCCGTCGGGATCCTGCGCTCGATGCCGATCATCGGGGCCTTCGTCGTCGGTGCCGGTCCGGCGGGTGGACTGCTCGCCGGAACCCTCGGTGCCGCGGTGTCGGCCGTCGTCGTCTGGGTGGTCGTCGGAAGGGTCGGGGAGCGGGCGCATGCCGCGGCGACGTCGGGGACGGTCGGAGTCCTCAGCGTGGTTCGCGCGTCGCAGGTCCAGCTGGTGCTGATCGTGGCGTCGTCGATGGACCTGCTGCTCTCACCGCGCGTGCTCGATGCCGAGTCGGTCGGGGTGTACGCGCTCGGCGCCATCGCGACGAAGGTCGCGTTCTGGCTGCCGCAGGCCATCGGCGTCGTTTTCTATCCGCGCCTCGCCGATCCCGCCCGGTCCCGGGTCTCTCTTCGGCAGGCGGTGACGGTGGTCGCCGGTGTGGGCGTGGTGCTCACGCTGGCGGCGGGTGGCGCGGGGCCGATGGTCCCGATCGTCTTCGGCGACGGCTACGACGAACTCGTCCCACTGCTGTGGCTCTTCGCCTACATCGGTGCCGCCCTCGCCGTCCTCCAGGTGGTGCTGTTGTCGGCGATCGCCCGTGATCGCACCCGTGTCGCGTTCGGGACGTGGATCGTCGTGGCGATCGAGGTGACGGTCATCCTCACCGTCGCCGGCTCGGTGGTCGGGGTCGCGGCCACTGCGGCGGTCGCGGTGACGGTCGCGGCCGCCGGGACATGGGTTCTCGCCCGCTGATCGCCGGCCTCAGCAGGAACGTTGCCGAGATGCACATGTTTCGGCAGGGTGGGCAGATGAGCGACAACGGAAGTACTCAGGTCACGGTCCAACGAGTCATCGAGGCACCGGTCGACGCGGTGTTCGACGTCCTCTCCAACCCCGAGAGGCACCAGGCGCTCGACGGTTCGGGGTTCATCCGGGGCGTCGACCACGCCGATCGGATCCAGAAGGTCGGCGACGTGTTCACCATGAACATGGAGGGCGACCACATGGGCGGGGAGTACAAGACCGACAACCACGTCACCGGATATGCCAAGGACAAGCTGCTGGCCTGGAAGACGACCCCCGCCGGTACGGAGCCGCCCGGATGGGAGTGGTTGTGGGAGTTGGAGTCCCAGGGTCCCAACGAGACGCTGGTCCGCCACACCTACGACTGGTCGAAGGTCACCGACAAGAAACTCCTCGAACAGGTGGGGTTCCCGCTCGTCACCGAGGCCCAGCTCGAGGACACGCTCGGCCGACTCGCCGCCGAAGCGGCGTCCTGATCTAGGTCACGTCACCGGAATCCCGACCGGGCCGCCGGAATCTCGGCGGCAGCCACGCGGGGTTGATCAGGAAACCGCCGGCGACCAGCGCGACAACGCCCAGGACGCCGGTCACGATCGGCACAATCCGGCCCCAGATCGTGATCGGCGTCGCCAGATCCGAAGCCAGGCGCGACATCTGGGACTGTGTCGTGTCGTCGTACGCGAAGGCGGCCTGTAGATGGGGCAGCCGGAAGTCCGCCGGCACTCCGGGAGTGCCCTCCGGGAAGGCGTAGAACTCGTCGACGGTGATCTTCGCGTCGACGATCGTCCCCGTGCGCGGTTCCACGGCGAGATCCCACGAACTGCGGTGCCGCAGGGTGGCGGTCAGCTCACGCGGCGGACCGTCGAGGCCGAACCACGACGCGGGCCGGGTGATGGTGACATCGGTGCCCACCGGCCGGCCGAGCGCTGTCCGCGCGAGGTCGGTCTCGGGGACCTCGGCGCGGAACCGGGCCACATCCTTGCCGACCACCTCGGTGTCTCCGTCGTATCTCAGAGGCACGGTCGTGCGTGTGATCACGTCGAAGAACTCGTGGTCGGTCAGGCTGGTGTCGAAGGGCAGCAGGTAGGTGAAACCGCGGCGGTCCGGCACCAGCACCGGTGCCTGGTTGCTGTCGTACTGGATCTCCGACGCCCCGCGCGCCGACAGTTGCGGTACGGCGGTCTCCCGGTCGAGCGTCACCCGGTCCTTGAGCGCGTTGACCGTGGCGTCGTTGCAGGCCTCCGATGAGTCGGCGTCGCCCTCGCTGCCGGGCCGGGGAGCCTCCGGTTCGACCTCGCGGTCGTCGATACGCAGCCTTTCTGTCTGGACCGAGGTGCCGGCCTGCAGTGTCACGCGGTGCTCGTCGGAGGGCTGTACCGCGACGACCCGCTGCTGGCGGACCAGATCGGCGTCGAGGGTCCGCGCTGCGGGCGTGGCGAGCGAGCAGCGGTCGAGGATCGTCGCGTCTGCGGCGGTGGCGACCGTGGTGAAGTCGGTGCTGAGCGGGATCTCGCGGAAGTTGCCGACGAGCAGCGTCGGCAGCGCGATGGTCACCGCGATGAGAAAACTGCCGACGAAGATCAGTGTCGGCCCGGCCAGGTCCGCGGTCGACCAGCGGTGAGGTGCGGACTCTGACACCGCGGACTGGGGCACCGGGGACGGCTCCGAAGACATGGTGGCGAGGGTAGTGGATGCCGCCGGGCTACCCTGTCACCAGCATGACCAGCACCGACTCCGCCCGCGACTCCGTCGCTGCCTCGAGGTCCGACTCCGCCGCCGCCTTGAGCACCGACGCCCGTTCCGGGGCGCGCCATCCCGACGCCCCCGGACCGGCGACCGACTCGCGACGCTTCTACCCGCAACTCGAGGGCATGCGAGCGCTCGCCGCGATCGGGGTGCTGACCACCCACGTCGCCTTCCAGACCAGTGCCGTCGAGATCCCGGTCCTCGGACCGGTGCTCGGTCGCCTCGACCTCGCGGTCGCGCTGTTCTTCGGTCTCTCCGGCTTCCTGCTGTGGCGACCGTGGGTCGACGCCGCGCACCGCGGCGCCGGGCATCCGCCGGTCCGGCGCTATCTCCGTCACCGCGTCGTCCGCATCTGGCCGGCGTATGTGGTGGTCGTCGCGCTGGTGTTGCTCCTGCTGCCGGAGGCCCAGGGAGCCGACCTCGACGTCTGGCTGGCCAACCTGACGCTGACGCAGGTCTTCGTGCCCCTGACGCTGACCGCGGGTCTCACGCAGATGTGGAGTCTGTCGGTCGAGATCGCCTTCTATGCTCTGCTCCCGCTCATCGGCCTCGCACTCCTGCAGTTGCGTGGTCGGCGCGTCGGGGCGCGCATCCCGGTGCTGCTGATGCTCGGTGCGCTGAGCCTCGGCTGGGCCTGGGTCGGCACCTCGCTGCCGGTCGCCGACGGGGTGGAGACCAAGAACTGGGTGTTCGGTCATCTGCCGTGGTTCGTCGCCGGCCTGATCCTCGCCGAGGTCGCCGGTGTCCTCGACACCGGCGCGGCGCGCGGACGGTGGATGACCCTGGCGATGCGGCTCAGTGCGAACCGTTCGCTGATGTTCGGGCTCCTCGTCGTCGCCTACGGCCTCGCGTGCACCCGTCTCGCCGGTCCGACCGGACTCGGCGACGTCACCAACATCGAGTTCGCCACCAAGATGATCCTGGGTGGACTCTGCGGCTACGCCCTTCTCGCCCCGCTGGTCTGCAACGCGGGGCCGTTCCGCTTCCTCACCTCACGCGTGATGCTCGCGCTGGGGCGCTGGTCTTACGGCATCTTCATCTGGCACATCGCGATCCTGGCCGTCGTCTTCCCGCTGTTCGGCATCGTGCCGTTCAACGGCAACACCGTTCTCGTCTGGGTGATCACGCTGGGACTCACGGTCGGGATCTCCGCGGCGTCCTACGCCTTCATCGAGGAGCCGGCTCGCCACTGGCTGCGCAACCGCGAGACCCGACGCCGTAACCGTGCGGCCGGTGACTCGGTGTCGTCCGACTCGGCCTCGCCCGGCTCGTCGGCGTCGCAGGCCGACCAGAACACCAGCCAGCCGGTCATCAGCACGGCAATCAACGCCGGCAGCTGAACCCACCACTCCCAGCCGTGGTAGCCGCCGGAGGCGTGCCACGGACCGGCGGTGAGGCCGACGGTCGCAGCCATCATCATGACGAATGTCGTCGTGACACCGACCTTCGGCGGAACGGCCGCACCGACCACGCCGACGGCGAGGCCCACGGCCAGACCCCACCATCCGGACAGCAGCCACGACGCGCCGAGAATCCCCAGACCGGCGGCCACGAGGGTGAATCGTCCGGTGGGCACCGTCCGCGGTTCGGCAACGTTGTCCCGCCCGGATCGTGACACCAAGGGAAACGGCCACCACGCGGCGACGAGCAGCAGGGCCATCAGCACCAGTCCGATGACGAGCGACCAGCGGTACAGCGAATCGAACCGATAGGTGAGCTCGACCGCACCCGACACCCCGGCCGGCACGACCCAGCCCTGCTGCCACCCGTTCGCGACCACCGGGGACAACTCCCGGCCGTCGATCCGCGCGATCCAGCCCGGGTTGGTGGATTCGGGGACCACCAGCAGGCGTTCGGGACCGGACTCGATCTGCACCGCACGGCTCGCCGCTGTCCACTCGGTGACGTCCGGCGTGGTCGTCGCCGCCCCGGTCACCGGTGTCCCGGCGTTCAGCGACACCGCGTCGACGGTGAAGGCCGGTCCGGGATTGACCGACACCTCCTGCTGGCCCGCGGGCAGTCGCAGCTCGCCGGGTCCGCATGCACGGGCGACCACCGGTTCACCGGCACGCAGTGCTTTCGTGGTGGTCCGCGCGGAGACGCCGACGACCTGACCGGCGGCGGTGATGCCGAGACCGTCACCGCAACCGATCTCGACGACCCGGTCGCCGGCGGGCGCCCGCGGTGCCGGCGACACCTCGACCTCGGCGATGCCCGGCGGCGCGGGCGTGGCGAATCCGAGACTGTTGACGTCGATCAGGTCGCGCTGTTCGCGGACTGTGATCTCGATGCGGTCGGTGACCGCGGGATCGAGTCGAAGGACACCGTCCTTGTCGACCTCGCGAATCTGTTCGCCGGTGCCGAGATCGACGGCGACCTCGGTCGGTGCGGCCGGGTAATCGAGCGGCGCAACGATTTTCAGCGATTCGACGCGTTGTTCGGCGGGGAGGTGGACGGTCAGGGTCGGCTCCGCCTCGTCCGCCGACTCCTCGTCGTCGTTGTTGCGGTCGTGGGGTCTTTCCCTGGCCGGGATCTGCGGTGCGGTCCAGGCGGTTCCGGGGTCGCCGTCGACGGCAGCGGCGGGACCGCCACGGGGATCGGTGACCGGTCGCGGTCCGGTGGCGCTCACGCCGCCCGGGGTGGCGAGGAGCCGATCGAGCGCGTCTCCGGGTCGTGGGCGGAGGATGACCGACGGGGTGACCGATGTGTCCTCGGGGACGGAGAGAGCCCGGCTGAACACCGACGATGTCTCCGGCGACAGCCCGAGTCCCGGAGCGCACCGGGTCATCTCGCGGGCGGGGTCGGAGACGCACCACGCCCGCCCGTTCAGCTCCGAGTACAGCAGCCACTGGGCCACCTCGGTGCCTGCCGCGAGTTCGGGCAGAACGACACGATGCCTGATCTGCAGCGGTGTCGAGGTCCGCAGGTTCGACACCTCCACCTCACCGAGGGCGAACTGGTTCCCGGCGGTGCCGTCTTCGGTGCTCAGCGCGCGGATCTGTATCCAGCGGGTCGAGCCGCTCGGGGCGGTCACGGTCGTCGGTCTGCCCGGTTCGAGTCCCGACGCCACCGTGCTTCCGGCCTCGGTGGTGACCAGGACGCTGGTCACGTCCGGGCCGAGGGCCCGGGCGGTGGTCAACGACAGCGCCAGGTCCGTCTGGGGCATGGTGAATCCGATTCGCATCCACCGTCCGAGGGCTCCTTCGAGTCCGCCGCTGACCCACGCCGTCTGTGGGTTGCCGTCGAAGGCCGCGGCGGGGGAGTTCGCGGGGGAGGTCTGCCCCGGTTGCACCGCGTCCGACGCCGAACCGGACGTCGTCACCTGGACCTCGCCACTCCGGTTGTCCAGCAACCATTCCCCGCGGACGAGCGGCTGATCGTCGACCGAGTAGTCCGCGGCCGAGTTCTGGGTCCGACGCGGGTCGTCGGCCGACCGGATGGCGGAACTGTGGTCGTCGACCCGCCCGAAGTCGGTTTCCCGATCGCTCGGGGTGTCGGTGACGATGAGTGGGCCGTCGGTGATCCCGGCGCGTCGGGCATCGGCGTCGAGCAACACCGGACCGAGAGGTGGAAGTCCCTGACGCGCACGCACTTCGGCGAGCGCCGCAATGGCCTCGGGACCGCCCGCGACCCGCGGCATCCCGTGCTGGTCCACGAGAAGGGGGCCGGTGCCGTCGAAGCCGGTCGCCTCGACCGCATAGATCTGGATCGCGGGCATCGTCGGCCGCAATCCGTTGTCGCGCATCACTCCTCGGACTGTCGGCGGTCCGACCGGGGGCCCGAACCGTGCCACCCGCGTCAACCCGGGCGAGGTGTCGAGTGCCTGCTGCGCGAGGAGCGGTCGTGCCGACCGGGAGGTCTCGGGGGTGAGGTCCGCACGGAGCACCACGAATCCCACGCCCTGCTGCGCGAGGGTCTCGGCGAGGCCGGGTGATCCGCGTCCGGCGGCGATCTCGCGTTGCACGGAGTCGAGCGCACGGATGGCGCCGGGTGGCGTCAGCGGGATGGCGTCTCGCACCGCCCACGGGGCGTCGGCCAGTGGCTGGAGGGGTTCGTCGCGGGTGAGACCCCACAGCTGGTCGGCGAACGGCGCACCGGGGACGACGAGGGCGCGCGCCGGGGCACCGTCCGGCCGGCTGCTGTGCTCGGACAACCAGTCCGCGGTCTGCTTCCAGTGGTTCGGGATCGCGGTGTAGGTCCCGGCGGGTGCGAGCTGGCCTGTCCAGATGAGCGAACCCGCACCGATCACCGCGACCATGAGCACGATGGCCGCGGCCACCGGGCGGGAGCGCTGCGGATGGGCGAAGGCCGAGAGCGTCTCTCGTGCCGACACGCTGCCGGGCAGCGGGACCCGCGCGAGCAGGTGAGCGACACCCAGCACCAGCGGGATGCGGATGAACGGTTCGAACTTGTGGATGTTGCGCAGCGGGGCACCGGAACCGTCGAGGAACACCCGGATCTGCTCGGCGATCGGCGAACCGAGACCACCGGCGAAGCCGACACACATGATCACCAGGCCGACGCCCAGGATCGTCACGAGACGTCCCCGGAACGGCATGTGCCGCATGCACAGACCCGCGAGTCCCGCGGCGGCGATGGCACCGGTCGCCAGCACGGCGGCCGGCTGGGTGACGAGCACCGCCCCGGCGACCCGCTCGGTGGAGACGAACGGTGTCCACGAACTCGCGCCGCGCAACACCTCGGTCAGCGACGTCCACTGCGTCGTCACCCGGGAGGACTCGATGTAGTCCAGGAAGGGCGGGCTGACCCGCGACAGGATGAGTAGCGGCACCATCCACCACGCGCACGCCAGGACCAGGCCCAGCGCGGTCCACGCACCGAAGCGCCACCACCGGCGGTCGCGGGGACGATGCAGCAGCCACCACACGGCCGCGACGCCGAGCGCGGCCGCCGTCGCGACCGCGTTCACCGCGCCCATCAGTGCGACGGCGGCCGCCGAGCGTGCGGCTTCCCGCCACAGCGGGCGGGAATCGGAGATGGGGGCGTCGAGCGCCCGGATCACGGGCAGCAGTACCCAGGGCGCCAGCATCATCGGCAGCGTCTCCGACGAGATCGAGCCGAGGGTGGTGAGCACGCGCGGGCTCAGGACGAAGACGACGCCCGCGAGGATGCGGGATGCCGGCGAGCCCAGCCGCATCGCCTCCGCCACGCGCACGATGCCGACGAAGCCGATGGTGAGGAGCAGCGCCCACCACAGCCGCTGGACGATCCAGGGCGGGACCGACAGGAGGTCGCCGGCGGCGAAGAACGCGCCGTGCGGGAAGAAGTATCCGTAGGCCTGGTTCTGGACCTGGCCCATCGGGGCGTTCGGGGTCCACAGGTGCGCGGCACGCGCAAGGAACCCGAGTGGATTCGCCGTCAGGTCGAGTTTCGTGTCGGCGGCGATCTGCCCCGGGGACTGCAGCAGACAGACGATCAGCGCGATCGCGGCAGCCACACCGATCCCACGCGCCGACAGGACACCTGTGGGAGCGGTGGTCGGTGTCCTACTCAGTTGCTGCTGCCGTCAGGTCGTCCCGACGCCGTGCACGGCATCGGGGTCGGGCGTCAGTTGGTCTCGCCCGCGCCGCCGCGCGATCCGTAGTCGACCGAACCCTGGACGAATCCGCTGTTCGGATTGATGTTGTTCAGGTCCGTCGACGGGCTGTTCTCCGAGGTGATGAACCCGCCGAGGAACACCGCGCCGAGTCCCACCAGGATGCCGGCCACTCCGGCGACGGCGCCGGCCACAAGGCGGTTGTTGGTCATGGCGAAGAAACTACCACCGCGCGGTGTCTCACCCGGGTGTCACCCGGGCATGTCCGGCAGTTCCATCACCGGTTTTCGTCGTCAGCGACGCGAACGGACCTTCGCCAGGGCCCGATCCCACAGCAGCCGGGTGCTCAACTTCAGCACCTCGGGCTTGTCGACGTCGCGGCTGAGCATCACCGTCGACGCCGTGATCGTCCCGGCCGACGCCTTCGACCGGTGGCCGGAGTTTAGATGCGGTTGCGGGTCGTACTCGATCGCGAGCTGGATGGCCTCGGCCTTCTTCGTCCCGGCGATCTGGTCGGCGAGCCACAGTGCCAGGTCGATGCCGGCCGAGACGCCGGCCGCGGTCACGATGTGTTCGTCTGGGCCGGCGCGCACGATGCGCTCGTCGGACACCGCGGTGACGCCGTAGAGGGACAGCGCGGTCAGCGACGACCAGTGCGTGGTGGCACGGAGACCGTCCAGTAGGCCGGCCGCGGCGAGGACCACCGAGCCGGTGCAGACCGACGTCGTCCACTGTGCGGCCGGGCTGACGTCGCGCAGCCACTCCAGGAGCTTCTCGTCCGTCGCCGCACCGAAGCATCCCGGTCCACCCGGGATGAGGATCAGATCGGGCGACGGCGTCTCGTCGAATGAATGCGTCGCGCCTACGACGAGGACACCGGAGTCGGCGACGACCGGGCCGGGTTCGTGGGCGACGAATCGGACGTCGGCGTCGGGGAGCATGCGCAGCACCTCGTACGGTCCGACGAAATCGAGGGCGGTGAACCGCGGATAGAGGACGATCGCGATCTGGGTCATGGGTCTGCCTGTCTGTTCGGTGCGAGGACTGTGTCAGCGGAAGGTCTTGCGGTAGTGGTCGGGGGAGATGCCCAGACGTCGGATGAACGTGCGGCGCAGAGACTCCGAGGAACCGAACCCGCAGCGCGCGGCGATCACCGGCATGGTGTCGGCGGATTCGGTCAACGCCCGACGAGCCGCATCGGTGCGGACCCGTTCGAGATAATCGCTGGGTGCCTCGCCGGTCTCCGCGGTGAAGACGCGGGAGAAATGGCGCGGACTCATCGCGGCTTCCTGCGCGAGGTCGGAAAGCCGGTGGGGCAGGCCGGGTTCGGCCTCGATGCGCTGCTGCGCCGCCCGGATCACGTCGCGTCGTGCGCGCGGCATCCAAACGGGCGGCGCGAACTGGCTCTGTCCACCCGGCCGACGCATGTAGAGGACGAGCCAGCGGGCGACCAGCTGGGCGAGTTCGGTGCCGTGGTCCTCTTCGATGACCGCGAGCGCGAGGTCGATGCCCGCGGTGACACCGGCCGACGTCCACACGTGGTCCGAGCTGCGGACGAACAGGGCGTCGGCGTCGACCTGCACGGCCGGATATCGCTCGGCGAGGAGCTCGCCCACCGCCCAGTGCGTCGTCGCACGTCGGCCGTCGAGCAGCCCGGCCTCGGCGGCGAGGAAGGCGCCGTTGCAGACGCTGATGACGCGCCGTGCCCGACCCGCCGCGTCGCGGACCCAGTCGATGAGGTCGGTGTCCTCGGTGGCTCGGTGGACGCCCGTGCCGCCCGGCAGCACCAGAGTGTCGATCGGTTCGGCGGGGTCGGGCAGCGGGTGCGAGACGAACTGCAGGCCGACGCCGGTGTCGATGGGCTCTCCGTGCTGCGACACCAGTCGCAGGTCGTAGGTGACGGGCGACCCCTGGTCACGCAGCGCGATCGATGCGGTGGTGAACACGTCGGCCGGTCCCGTCACGTCGAGTGCCTGCACCCCGGGGAAGCCGAGAACCAGCACCGTTCGTGTCATGTCCTCATCGTGTCCCGACGTCGGCTCCGTCGTCCAGGACATACATCCCACACTTGAGGACATATCCCGCCACCCATGCCGGTTGAGTAGGCGAAGAGCTTGCGATGAGCCCGCCTGCCGGTTGAGCCGACACCGAGCGTAGCGAGGCGTCGCGTCGAAACCCGTCCGCCATCAGACCAGGCAACCCATGCCGGTTGAGCCGACACCGAGCGTAGCGAGGCGTCGCGTCGAAACCCGTCCGCCATCAGACCCCGCGCCGACCGGTTCGATCAGCAGGGACGCGAGGTTTCGACGCGGTGGCTCGCTTCGCTCGCTACCGGCTCAACCAGCATGGAGGCGGTGGCTCGCTCCGCTCGCTACCGGCTCAACCAGCATGGACGCGGTGGCTCGCTCCGCTCGCTACCGGCTCAACCAGCAACCCTGGCCGCCGCTTGACTTAGGGAGCCGTATCTTCCTGCTGGTTGAGTAGGCGAGGAGCTTGCGACGAGCCGTATCGAAACTCCTACAGCGTCAACTGCGGCTCCTGTTCACATTTCGCCGGCACGATGAAGACCGGACGATGGCAATGCTTGAGCACGCGTTCGGCGACGCTGGACCGCAGCAGCGCCTTGAGGCCCGACGCGCCGCGGGTTCCGGTGACGAGCAGATCGACGTCGAGCGCCTCCGCGGCGGCGACGAGTGCGCCCCAGACCGTCGACTCGACCTCGACGAGCGTGCCCCTCGACGTCAGTCCGCATTCACGGGCGAGGACCACGCCGCGTTCGTTGATCCGCTCGGCCTCGTCTTCGAGGGCACGGTCGACCCCGACGTCGAGCTGCGTGTCGACGAACGGCTGCATTCCGCCGGCGAGGGTGGACATGCGGGCGGAGGTCATGCCGCCCGGTTGCCAGGCGGTCACGACGACCGCGGCTTCGGCGCGCAGGAAGTGTCCGGCATAACGGATGGCACGATCGGCGTTCGGTGAGCCGTCGTAGGCGATCATCAGCGTCTGAGTGGCGCGGCCACCACCGCGACCGCTGGGGGCGGTCGCGGACCCGGCCGAGATGGACCCCACGTCCATTTGCTCAGGTTACATGCCAGACTCGTGCCATGGGCCCAACTCGACGACCTCGGTGGATTCGGAACGTGCTGACGACTGCGACGGTTGCGGCGTTGGGTCTCGGTCTCGTCGCCTGCGATTCGTCGACGCCGGATTCTCCGCCGCCCACACCGTCCGCATCCGGCTCGCCGTCGGCGTCCCCGTCGTCCGCGCCTCCGACGACGACCCCCCTCGCAAACCCTTGTGGCGCAGAGCAACTCGCCAAGCTCACGCTCCGGCAGAAACTGGCCCAGCTCATCGTCGTGGGTGTCACGGGTGCCGATGACGCGCAGCAGATCGTCGAGGACGAGGAGATCGGCGGGATCTTCGTCGGGAGCTGGACCGACAAGGCGATCCTGACGAGTGGTGCGGCATCACGGATCTCGCAGAACTCGTCGATCCCGTTGATGATCACCGTCGACCAGGAGGGCGGTCGGGTGTCGCGCCTGTCGTCGCTCGGCATCGACCACGCCTCGCCTCGTGAACTCGCGCAGACGAAGACGCCCGCGCAGGTGAAGGAGATCGCCGCCGGCGTCGGTCGCAAACTCAAGAACCTCGGCGTCACCGTCGACTTCGCGCCCGTTGCCGACGTCAGCGACGAATCCGACAACGAGGTCATCGGCGATCGCTCCTTCAGCAACGACCCGGCCGTCGTCACCGAGTACGCGGCCGCCTACGCCGCTGGACTCGCCGAGGCCGGAATCACGCCGGTGTACAAGCACTTTCCCGGACACGGCCACGGTTCGGGCGATTCGCACCTCGGCGTCGTGACGGTGCCGTCACTCGCCGAACTGCAGAACAGCGATCTGGTGCCCTTCCGCAATCTGCTGCGCGACCCCGGGACCGCGGGCGTCATGGTCGGGCACCTCATCGTGCCCGGGCTGACAGACGGCTTGCCGTCGTCCATCAGCCGGCCGGCCATCCAGATGCTGCGCACGGGGGTGGGCTACGACGGTCCGCGGTACAACGGCGTGATCTTCTCCGACGACCTGTCGGGCATGGCGGCGATCAGCCAACGGTACCCGATCGAGCAGGCCGTGGAGAAGTTCATCCTCGCCGGCGGCGACGTCGCGCTGTGGCTGTCCACCGACCGGGTCTCGTCGGTCCTGGACAATCTGGAGGCCGCGGTGAAGCGCGGACGCCTCGCACCCGCACGCCTCGACGCGAAGGTGACACGCATCCTCCGGTCCAAGGGCGTCGTCACCTGCTGAGTAATCTGTCCTGAGCAACCCGAGCGAACGTTAAACTTACCGATTGGTAAGTTGTTGGGTATCGTCGTCGGGGGCACGACAGTGAGGATGGAGGTGGCCATGTCGGGCGGAACCAAGCGCCTGCCGCGCGCAGTGCGCGAGCAGCAGATGCTCGACGCCGCCGTCAAGGTGTTCGCGCAGAACGGTTTCCGTGAGACCTCGATGGACGCCATCGCGTCCGAGGCGCAGATCTCCAAGCCGATGCTCTACCTGTACTACGGCTCCAAGGAGGAGCTGTTCAGTGCGTGCATCGCCCGCGAGTCCGGGCTGTTCATCGACGCGATGAGCGTGGGCTTCGACCCGTCGCTCTCCCAGCGCGAACAGGCCGTGACCGTCATCCGCGAGTTCCTCCGCTTCGTCCACGAGAACCGGGAATCGTGGCGCGTGCTTTACCGCGTGGCGATCGGGACCGCGAGTTTCTCCGGAATCGTCTCCGACAGCCGCCAGCGCGTGACCGAGATGGTCGCCGCGCTCATCAAGGCCGGCACCACCGTTGAGACCGCCGGCGACATCGACTTCGAACTCACCGCCGTCGCCATCGTCGGCGCCTGCGAGGCGGTCGCCGACCGCATCACCGAGGGCGATGTCGACCTCGAGAAGGCCACCAACATGCTCGTCGGCATCGCCTGGCGCGGCCTGAAGGGTGTCGGTACCGACATCTGAGCCGCTCGCCCCCTCGCCCCCTGACGTGCTCGCCCGTCTCGCTCCCTGAGGTGCGAGGAGCGCAAGCGACGAGCCTCGAAGGGTCGCTCACACGATCCGTTCCCGCTCACACAAATGGGGTGAGCGGGAACGGAAACGGTGAGCGAGGTATCAGCCCTTCCGTGTCGTCGCGGTGAGGTGCGGGAATCCCTTCCGACGGTCGCGGATCGCGATGTCGAAGTTCCCCTCGCCGTCGATCCGGCGGGTGTAGAGGTTCACCTTGGCGGGCAGCAGGATCGGCTTGCCGAACTTCACGTCGTAGGTGACCGCGTCGGGCAGCTGCGACTCGACGTTCGCGACCGCCGCTGCGGCACTCCACATCCCGTGCGCGATCGCCTTGGGGAACCCGAAGGCCTTGGCCGTCAGATTCGCCATGTGGATCGGGTTGCGGTCGCCCGACGCCGCGGCGTACTCGCGAATCCGCCCCAGATCCACGGCCAGGATCGAATCCGGCGGCGGCGGGGTCTTCGACTTCGGTTCGGGGCCACGCGGCTCGTCGGAAAGGCTGGTCCGCTGCTGCTTGAGGAACGTCGCCGTCTGGGTCGTCACCAGTTCGGAGCCGACGCTGATCTCGCTGATGAGGTCGACGAGGATGCCCTTGCGGTGCTCACGCAGGTTCTCCGCATGCGTCTCGATCGACAGCGGTTCGCCGACCTCGATCGGGCGCTTGCGCTCGATCGTGTTCGTCATGTGAACCGAACCGATTGCGCCAAACGGGAATTCGTCCGACGTCAGCAGCTTCATGACCACCGGGAACTGCAGCACGAACGGGTACGTCACCGGCAGGGTGATACCGAAACGTTGCCCGGTGGCGTGGCAATACGCCTGCAGCGCAGCGGGATCGACGCGGACGTCGTCGAGCCGGTAGTGGGTGTCGGGAACGGTCGCGTCCGCCGGCACGCGAGCGGGCTTGCCGATTCCCGGCAACATGCCTGTGACGGCCTTGCCGTAGAGCTCGCTGGTTCCGGGCGCGCCGGGAAGAGTGATCGTCTTGGCCATCACGCACCCAGGAATCCCTGGCCGCACACGCGGACCACGTTGCCGGTGATGGCGCTGCTCGCCGGGTTGGCGAAGTAGGCCACGGTCTCGGCGACGTCGACCGTCTGCCCACCCTGCTGCAGCGAGCTCATCAGGCGGCCGGCCTCACGGGTGGCGAGCGGGATCGCCGCGGTCATCTTGGTCTCGATGAAGCCCGGGGCGACCGCGTTGATGGTGATGCCCTTCTCGCCGAGGATCGGCGCGTAGGCGTCGACCAGGCCGATGACCCCGGCCTTCGATGCGCCGTAGTTGGTCTGGCCGCGGTTACCCGCGATACCGGCGATCGACGACACGTCGATGACGGCGCCACCCGAACGCAGCGCACCCTTCTCCAGCAGCACCTCGACGAGGGTCTGCGGGGCGATGAGGTTCACTGCGATGACGGCGTCCCAGCGGGCGTCGTCCATGTTGGCGAGCAGCTTGTCGCGGGTGATACCGGCGTTGTTGACGATGATGTCGATGCCGCCGTGACGCTCGAGGGCGTGCTCGGCGAGCTTGGCGCCGGCCTCGGGATCGGTCACGTCGATGGGGAACGACGTGCCGCCTACCTTGTTGGCCGTCTCCGACAGCGCGTCACCGGCCTGCGGGACGTCGGCGGCGATGACGTGTGCGCAGTCGCGCGCGAGGACCTCGGCGATCGTGGCGCCGATGCCACGGGCGGCGCCGGTGACCACCGCGACCTTGCCCTCGAGCGGGCGATCCCAGTCCTTCGGGGCGGTCGCGTCGGCCGAACCGACGCGGATGACCTGCGCGTCGACGAAAGCGGACTTGGCGGACAGCACAAAGCGTACGGTCGACTCCAGGCCGGTCAGACCGGTCTTGGCGTCGGGCGAGACGTACACCAGCTGGACGGTGGAGCCCTTGAGTAGCTCCTTGCCCAGCGAGCGGGTGAAGCCCTCGAGAGCGCGCTGTGCGACGCGCTCGGACGGGTCGGTCACCAGCTCGGGCGTGGTGCCGATGACCAGGAAGCGCGCGCACGGGGCGGTCGAGCGCATGGCCGGCTGGAAGAACTCGAACAACTGGCGCAGTTCGGCAGGGGAGGTGATGCCGGTGGCGTCGAAGACCAGCCCGCCGTACTTGTCGGCGCTGCGGCCGGTCACGGCGTTCTGGATGAGGTCATAGTCGTCGCCCGAGAGCATCTCGCGCAGCGGTTCGACGAGGCGTCCCGATCCTCCCAGCAGGACGGGCCCGGGCAGCGCCGGTTCGGACGGCTTGTACCGACGCAACGGCGGCGGGACGGGGAGTCCGGCCTGTTTGGCGATGAAAGCGCCGGGCGCGGAATGGACGAAGCTCGAGTACAGGCCAGTGTTTCCGGTGGCGGCCATGTTGATCTCCTCTGACTGTCGTTCGACAACGAACTTACTGTTGAGTAAGAATACGCTATAGATACCGCACACGACCCTGGAGATCGACGTGGCAGAGAACAATTCCCCCGCGAACAAGACCACCCAACCGAAGACCCGCCCCGAGCGTCCGGTGGCGATCCTCGGCGGCAATCGCATCCCGTTTGCCCGCCAGGACAAGGCATACGCCAAGGTCAGCAACCAGGAGATGTTCACCGCCGCGCTCGACGGCCTGGTGAGCCGCTTCAACCTGCAGGGCGAGCGGCTCGGCATGGTCGCCGGCGGCGCTGTGCTCAAGCACGCCCGTGACTTCAACCTCATCCGCGAATCGGTACTGGGCTCGGCACTCTCGCCCTACACCCCCGCCTTCGACATCCAGCAGGCGTGTGGCACCGGCCTGCAGGCGATCACCACCGTCGCCGACGGGATCGCACGTGGCCGCTACGACGCCGCGATCGGCGGCGGTGTGGACACCACCTCCGACGCCCCGATCGCCGTCGGCGAGGGTTTGCGTCGTCAGCTGCTCGAGGTCAACCGCGCCCGCTCCACCAAGGACCAGATCCTGGGTGCCGCGAAGCTCCTCACCAAGCTCGGGATCGAGATCCCCCAGAACGGTGAACCGCGCACCGGCATGTCGATGGGCGAGCACGCCGCCATCACCGCCAAGGAGTTCGGCATCAAGCGGGCCGACCAGGACGAGCTGGCCGCACGCAGCCACCAGAACATGGCGGCCGCCTACGACGACGGCTTCTTCGACGACCTGATCACCCCGTTCATGGGGCTGACCCGCGACCAGAACCTGCGTGGCGACTCGACCGCGGAGAAGCTCGCCAAGCTCAAGCCCGTCTTCGGTGTCTCGCTCGGCGACGCGACGATGACCGCGGGCAACTCGACGCCGCTCACCGACGGGGCGTCGACCGTGCTCCTGGGCAGCGACGAGTGGGCGGCCGAGCGCGGCCTGCCGGTGCTCGCGTACTTCGTCGACAGCGAGACCGCGGCCGTCGACTACGTGAACGGACCCGACGGCCTGCTCATGGCCCCGACCTATGCCGTGCCGCGTCTGCTGGCCCGCAACGGTCTGACCCTGCAGGACTTCGACTTCTACGAGATCCACGAGGCGTTCGCGTCGGTCGTGCTCGCGACGCTGCAGGCGTGGGAGTCCGAGGAGTACTGCAAGGAGCGTCTGGGCCTCGACTCGGCACTCGGGCCGATCGACCGGTCCAAGCTCAACGTCAACGGTTCCTCGCTCGCGGCGGGCCACCCGTTCGCCGCGACCGGCGGCCGCATCGTGGCCCAGGCGGCCAAGCAGATCAAGGAGAACGGCGGCGGGCGCGCGCTGATCTCGATCTGTGCCGCCGGCGGGCAGGGCGTCACCGCGATCATCGAGGGTTGATCCCTCGTCCGGCACTCCCTGCTCCCTGAGTAGCGAGCTTGCGAGCGTATCGAAGGGACTCGGCGAAGACGCTCGTCAGCCGGTCCTTTCGATACGCCCCTCCGCAAGCTCCGGGGCTACTCAAGGAGCGGGGGAGGCGACGAATCGCTCGATCCGTCTCGTTTTCCGGTGCGAAATGGGGTCCTTCGTCACATGTTTGGACCAAACGCGGCCGCGGACGTGTCAACGGCCGAAAAGTAGCGTAAACATGAAGACAGCTCCGGCAGAGCTGTCAGACCCCCGACCCGACAGCTCGGCCGGAGCACCTACTTTTCTCGGGTACGTTCAACGGCCACCACCATGACCGGCCCAGGTAGTCAGCCGTGATGGATGGAGTTGTGACCACGAGCGCCGGGCGAGCACGCCACGCGATACGCGCTGTGCTCGCCGTCGTGGCCATCGTCACCCTCACGCTCTCCATCGACTTCGTCGCCACCCGCGACCACTCCGCCCGTGGAGCCGTCATCGGCGGGATCTCGGCGGGCAATCGCGACACCGCCGGGCTGGAGCCCGTCCTCGACGAGCTGACCATGCGCTCCACCCAGCCGGTCGTCCTCCGGACCCCCGAGGGCTCGGCCGAGGTCGCGCCGGCCGAACTGGGCCTCGAGTTCGACGCCGAGACGACCCGCACACGCCTCCTCGAACAGCCGCGCAACCCGCTCGCGCGATTCCTGGCACTCTTCGGTCGCGATCTCGACGTCGAACCGGTCGTGAAACTCGACCCTGCCACCATGAACAAGGCGCTCGACGCCCACCGCAGGTCGCTGGAGAAGGCCGCGGTCGAGGGCGGGGTGCACTACGAGGGCACCACGCCGGTGGGCGACGAACCGGCACCGGGTGAACGCATCGCACGGGAGGCCGCGGCCGCCGTGCTCGTCGACCACTGGCTCGACGGGGCGCCGATCGACATGCCGATGGAACCGTTCTCGCCGACCGTCGGCCCCCAGGTCGTCGCGGCCACCGTGGCCGGGCCGGCCGAACGCGCCACATCGGGCCCGGTGAAGCTGATCGACCGGCGGAAGCGCACGGTCGAGGTCCCGGCGGGAGACATCGCGTCGATGCTGACCTTCGGTCCCGACGGCCGGGGCGGGCTCACGCCGCTCGTCGACGAGAAGAAGGCGCGTGAAGCGCTCGCGCCCGATCTCGATCCCTCCCAGAGTCCCGCCGTCAGCGCGACATTCAGTCTCGCCAGTGGCCGACCGACCGTCGTGCCCGCAGTCACCGGCTCGAAGATCAACTGGGACAAGACGCTTCGGGAACTCGCGACGACGGCGACCGCAGGCGGCGGCAACCGCACCGCCGAGGTGGTCTATGACGACGTCGATCCCCGGCTCACCACCGATGCCGCCCGCAAACTCGGTGTGCGCGAACTGATCAGCGAGTACACCACCGATGGCTTCTCGAGTGCCTCCGGCGAGAACATCCGCCTCGTCGCCGCCGAGGTCGACGGCGCGCTGGTCCTGCCCGGCAAGGTGTTCTCGCTCAACGGCCACACCGGTCCGCGCGGAACGGCGCAGGGCTATGTCGACTCGACGATCATCAACAACGGCCGCGCCGCGACGGCCGTCGGCGGCGGCATCTCCCAGTTCGCGACAACCCTCTACAACGCCGCCTACTTCGCCGGTCTCGAGGACGTCGACCACACCGAGCACGCGTACTACATCTCGCGGTATCCGGAGGCCCGGGAGGCCACCGTCTTCGAGGGCGCCATCGACCTGAAGTTCCGCAACAACACCCGTCACGGTGTGCTCATCGAGACCAGCTGGTCGCCGTCCGCGGTGACGGTACGGCTGTGGGGCACCAAGGCTTTCGAGGTCGAGTCGATCACCGGCGAACGCTATGACACCACCGAACCGGAACGGATCCGACTCCCCAAGGGCGACGACTGCATCGCGAGCAGCGGCAGCAAGGGATTCACCACGTCGAACACGCGCATCATCCGTGACGCGAAGACCGGCCGCGAGATCAACCGGTACACCCGCACCGTCCGGTACGCGCCCGAGCCGAACGTGAAGTGCGTGTAAGACGATCGGCGTCTTTCACCGAAGGACTTTACCGAGCGATAGAACGCTCGATAGGCTCCGAGTCGTGGATATCAATGGAGCTAGTGCAATCGTCACGGGTGGAGCGTCGGGCATCGGCGCAGCTGCGGCTCGCCAGCTGGCGGCCAAGGGTGCGAAGGTCATCGTCGCCGACCTCAACGCAGACAAGGGTGAGGAACTCGCCAAGGAGATCGGCGGGCAGTTCGTCGCCGTCGACGTGACCTCGACCGAGCAGATCGAGGCCGCCGTCAACGCGGCCACCGAACTCGGCCCGCTGCGCGCGTTGGTCAACTCGGCCGGCATCGGCTGGGCCCAGCGCACCATCGGCCGCGACGGTGAGTTCGGGTCGGCGCACAACCTGGACGCCTACAAGAAGGTCATCGCGATCAACCTGATCGGCACCTTCGACTGCATCCGTCTGGCCGCCACCGCGATGAGCCGCAACGAGCCGCTCGACGCCCATGGTGAGCGTGGCGCGATCGTGAACATGGCCAGCGTCGCCGCCTTCGACGGCCAGATCGGCCAGGCGTCGTACTCCTCGTCCAAGGGTGGCGTCGTCGGCATGACCCTGCCGGTCGCCCGCGACCTGGCCGCGGTCGGCATCCGCGTCAACACCATCGCCCCGGGCCTCATCGACACCCCGATCTACGGCGAGGGCGAGGCCGCCGAGGCGTTCAAGGCGAAGCTGGGCGAGTCGGTCCTGTTCCCGCACCGCCTGGGCGCTCCCGACGAGCTGGCCTCGATGGTCGTCGAGCTGGTCACCAACAGCTACATGAACGCCGAGGTGATCCGCGTCGACGGCGGTATCCGGATGCCTCCGAAGTAGCCTGCACAACCCATCACTGTCGCCGAACCCACTGCCCTCCGGGGTGGTGGGTTCGGCCGTTCCCGGAGGGTGTGCAGATGGCTCAGGCCTGCAGGACCACCTTGAGTGCCTTGGTCTCCGCGGCCCGCCCGAAGACGTCGTAGGCCTCGATGATGTCGCCCAGGGCGAATCGGTGGCTGATGAACAGGTCCGGGTCGATCCGGCGCTGCGCGACGAGCTTGAGCAGGACGCCGAGGGTGTCGGTGTTCACCAGACCCATCGAGACGTTGATGTTCGAGATCCACAGGTCCTGGAGTGCGAACTCGACCGGCGCGCCGTGCACGCCGACGTTGGCGACATGGCCCGCCGGGCGCACGACATCCAGACACATCTGGAAGGTCTGCGGGATGCCGACCGCCTCGATCGCGACGTCGACGCCGAGACCGTCGGTCATCGCGAGGACCTGGTCCTTCCAATCGGCATCCGATGACACCACGCCGTCGGTCGCGCCGAAGGCCTTGGCCTGTTCGACGCGGTTGGCATCGACGTCGACGGCGATCACCCGGCTCGGCCCGTACAGTCCCGAGGTCGCGATCGTCGCGAGGCCCACCGGTCCGGCGCCGACCACGGCCACCACATCGCCGGGTTTGACGCTGCCGTAGCGGACACCGATCTCATGACCGGTGGGCAGGATGTCACTGAGGACGACGCCCTGCTCCGGCGTGACCCCCGACGGCAGCTTGTAGACCGATGTCTCCGCGTAGGGGACACGTACGTACTCGGCTTGTGTGCCGTCGATGAGATGCCCGAAGATCCAGCCGATACCCGACGCCCCCTCCTCGCCGAGACAGTGCGAATGCACGCCGTGCTTGCAGAAGTCACATTTGCCGCAGGCGGAGATGCACGACAGGATCACCTGGTCGCCGACTGCGAGAGTGGTTACCGCAGAGCCGATCTCGGTGATCGTCCCGACGCCTTCGTGGCCGAGGATGCGGCCTTGTTCGACCGCGGGGACGTCACCTTTGAGGATGTGTAGATCGGTGCCGCAGATGGTGGTCGTGTCCATCTTCACGATGACGTCGGTGGGGTGGAGGATCGTCGGATCGGGTACGTCGTCCCAGCTCTTCTCGCCTGGACCGTGGAAGACGAGTGCCTTCATGGGCTCTCCCTCGAGTTGTCCCCGACTGTCGGTGGTCTCACTTCCGAGGCTAGGCAGGTCCCGGGTGACACACCCGGACCTTCTCGGATTGAGACGCGACCGCAACGGCAAACCCACCCTTTTTCCGCTAATCCGGCACCCGGCCGGTTGGTGGGTTTCCCGAAAAGGGGTGGGTGTGTGGAGTTGTCGAGGTCGGTGAGCCGGGCATCGGGTTAGGCTCGCCGGGTGACCATTCCGCCGCCAGGACCCGGGTATCCCGGCTACGGGTACCAGGGCCAACCGGGACAGTCCGGGCCGTACCCGCTGAACGTGGGCCATCCGCACCGGGGTGCACCCGGGCAACCGGGATTCCCAGGGCAGCCCGGGTATCCCGGTCAACCGCCGTATCCGGGACAACCGCCGGTAGGCCAGTATCCGCAGGGACCCTGGGGACCGCCACCGCCGAAGAAGAGTCACAAGGGGCTCTGGATCACGCTCGGCGTCCTTGCGTTCCTCGTCGTGGGCGCGGTGATCGCCGGTGCGGTGGCGCTGGTCGGGAACTCCGACGGTTCGATCGTCCACAACGCCGACGACGTCGAGGTCGGGCAGTGTCTCGAGATGACCTCGGGGTCGGACTCGCTGAAGGCCGAGAAGATCTCGTGTGACACCACCGACTTCCATACCTCGTCGCCAGTAAGTCGTTCACCCGATTCGGTTGCGGGCTCAAGCTACTCGACGTTCTGATTCGCCGGCAACGAAAAGGAGGTCCTGTGTCTCGCCCAGGTCTTCCAGGCCGGCAAGTGCTACCACTTGCCCGAATCCTCGGGCGCCGATACGACGTCCCTTGCTCAGGCCCGCGAGATCGACTGTGGCGGGCCGGTTCCGCCCGGCGAGGCGACCAACTTCAAGGTCGAGACCAAGGAGTTCCGAGAGCCGAATTGTCCGGTGGGACAGGGCAAGTACTATGTGGACGCAACCAAGCCGACGGGGTATTGCCTGTCCCTTCTCCAGCCTTAAGGGTGTTATGTGTCCAGTAGCTTCTGAACGGCTAGGCGGCACAGAGCGAGCAGTCGATCAACAGTAGGTGAATCGGCCTCCACATCGGGGTACTCGAGTTGGCGCGAAGAGTATGCCAATACGACTGCCCAGAATTCGCGATCACTAGTCCGACAGTCAGTCAACCAACCGAACAAGCCCTTGAACCACGCTTCAGATTGGTGACCAACTCCAAAATCGGATGTTCCGAACTTGGTAGAAATTTCGTTCTCATCAGGCCAGTTACATCCGCGGATCGGAGATGAGGGGTGGACGAGCGTCGACAGCAGCATGGTGACAGGGTCTAAGACGCCAGCGCCGAAAGTTGTGCTGTCAAAGTCGATCAAGACAGCTTGATTCTCGTCGACTAGGATGTTTCCGGGGTGCAGGTCACCGTGGCGCACACCGAATCTTATCGTGGCAGTCAGGCTTCCTGGCGGGACCTGAACCTCACGTCCGACAAGTCGACCTTCTAGCTCATTCCATTCAATGAGTGGTCCGCAAATGTCGGCGATGGGCAAACTCCGCCGCTGGTCAGCGACCGCGGACAGCGAGTTCCAAATAGGCCTAACGAGTTCGACTGCGTGCTCGGGGTTCGAGCCAATCAGGTCCATCAAAGCGCGTGGATCCTCACCGGCTACTTGCAGAAGGTTGAGCTTACTTCCTGCCATCAGCCCTGAAAGGCTGTCCAACGTAGCAGTGGTGCTTACCCTCGGCAGTAGCTCTGGAAGTCCCCCTCGAGTTCGTGTGCTTTCAACTTTCTTCGCCACGACCGTGGATACGTGGCCTTCCATAGTCATCAGTTCACATTTCCAAACCTCGGCGGTCGTGAGTCCGCCTGTCAGAGGAATGACCGACACTGAGACCGCACGGTATTCAAACGCTAGGCGACGCAGTACTCGTTGGTCGATCGGGGGGAGCTTAGTGCCGTCCGGTGTTGTCAGCTCGATATCGTCAAGACGTTGTATTAGTTGACGAAATTCCGCAACATGTTGCTTGAACTCCAACGACTGGTCCTTCTCGAGGACTGTAATACGATCTATAGCGACCTCTGACTGCGATGGCAACTGTCCTCCGCCACTCAGAGCGTCCTGTACGTGCCTAACGGTTGCATACCCTGTAAAGACAAGAAGACGTGCGTCCGGGTAGCCTTCCCGTACACGTGCTAGCAGTTCGTCACCGAGTTCATCGGATGCGGGCTCGCCTATGTTGAGCGGTAGTCGACGATCAAGAACAAACATATCGATGTTCTCAGCGGCGGAGCCAAGGAATTTCAGGACTGTCGCGAGGTCCTCGAAATACTGAATCTCAAACCCTGCGGATTCGAGCACGGCTCGCGAAATTTCGGCCTGTTCGGGATCATCCTCAACCAGGACCGCGATGGGCTTAATCATGGGGGCGTTCTCCTGTAATCGAGAAGGAAGCGATACCTCCAACTCCTTCAAGTGAAATTGTGAGGCCGAGTGTCGCAGCTATGTCATCGACCAGTGCTAAACCCTGCCCTTGGTGTGCCCGTTTGGAAGAATTGCCGACCGACAAGACGTCATCAAGGTGGAACGTGTTGCCTCCGAATGGGTTGGTGACTCTAATCCAGTAGTCGCGCTCAGTGTGGCCCCACCTGATCTGCACCTGTGGTGATTCGGACACTGAAAAGGAGGCATCGATCGCGTTTTGAAAGACATTTGACAGAAGTAGGCCAAAAAGTCCCTCGTCCGTCTCGATCTCGATATCTTTGCATCCGTCAGCGGGCTCGATTGCTGGTGCCGTCAGTGTGTCGGGCCAGTTATCAAATAGAAGTCCGGAGATATGAACTCTTCGCAGATTCAAGTCTTCATTCGACTTAATCAGGGCTACGAGACCGTCAATTCTGCGCTGTAGTTTCTTGACGGCGTCATTGGTTTTACTATCGGCGAAGCTGGTGATTTCCTCATCCGCCGCGAGTCTGATCCAACCAACCGCGGGCGATAGTTCGTGTCGAATCAGAGCTGCGAGATCCACATCACTCTGTTGGCGCGCCACGTTCGAGTGCGATGCTTCGAGCGGCCGGGCGGCTCCATCTCGATTAGTAGAGGAAGGCTTCTGCCGTGTCTCCAGTACTTTCAGCAAATTCCGTCGTACTTGCGGAACGCTCTCAGATTGGAGTGCCCTTATCAGTTCCGTGACACTGATCTCATGTGGATGCTGGACTAGCCAACTAGCTGCCTTGGCTCGGTCAGATGGTGAGTTCGAGGTCAGGGTTGGTAAGACGCGGCTTAGATCCTCGTGCTCGCTCATCAGACTGTCCCGTATTGGCTATAAAAGGCAGAGCGTCTTGAAAAAGCGTCGCGGCCACCCTCCATTAGTCGAGTAATGCTATCAACGATCTGTTCGTCGTCGAACTGCTCCTGAGCCTCTACGCTTCCATTCTTTCCATCGCTTGTTAAGACAATGACATTATCTGCTGAACCTAACACGGGAATGTTGGCATTGTGTGTCGCTACGATCGTTTGGGCGCCCTGTTTGCTACGGGTGCGAAGTCCCGTAACAATGTTTGCCACGAGGAACGCGTTGTCGAGATGGTCTTCGGGTTGGTCGAGGATTAAGGTCCGTTCTCGCTCGGATAAAACTATAGGCAGTGTAACGGCGCATTTCTGGCCAGTCGAGAGCTCATCGACGCTCTTATCGACCGCGCCGTCTCGCAGGCGAAAGTCCACTTCGTCTGAGAGGTTGATTTGAGTGAGTCCTTTAAGAATCGGTTTCTTATTCAGATTATCGAGCAGTTTCTGTGCGCGATCGACGCTGATCCCTGTGATTGCCGAAAATGTTGCTACATCGTTATTCTCGACCATTTCGAGAAGCTGTCTTGGAAGTACGCTTTCACACACTGAATCGATTAGTGAAGCGCGAGCGCGAGTGCTAGTGCCTTTGAGTTCGCGCTGAAGAAACTCAGCGAACTCGGCGGAGTCGGCTAGATGGTTCACCACCACGACGACGTTTGAGGCAATTTGCTTGGTCGTCAACGAAGCGATTTCGAAGCGTGCCCTATAAAACTCTTCTTCGGTTCGCTCGACTTTATCTAGTTCATCAGCGCGCTTGCGCAAGAGGTCTCGGAGTCGGATCTCCAACGCGTCGAGTGCTTCATCATTGTCCTCGAGTGCCTTAAGTTCGGCGTCGATGTTTCGCAGTTGTGCTGTAATCTGGCCGAGCCCGGCCTCGGCTTGCTCGAGTTGCTCTCTGATGGGCGCGGCCATTGCTCTGGCGGCCTCATTTTCGTCCTGCGTGACGATCTGACTCGAGGACAGTGCGTCCTGGGCGATGTTGAGATCGTTTTCCAGTTGTCGCGCAGATCTTATTGCCTGTGTAAAGGCAATTGAGACGCTCTCCCGATCAAGGAATTTAGCGGACATTTCTGCTGCGGTTGACAACCGTTCTGTCTGTCCCGCGTGAAGTCGGAGTATATCCCCTAGTTCTTTCTGTACTTCTTTGATTCGTTCGAGGGTGCGGCCAGTGCTCAGTACGCGATCTTCGGCTTGGTGCAGGGCGCTTCTCTGGTCGGTCAGGCGACCCGCACTGTCTCCGAGAAGCGACTTCTCCTGCGAGGCGAGAAGTTCGCGATCGGCGAGTAGCCGAACCCGCTTCTTGGCTTCCTCTCGCCGGTCCTCCAGTTCGCTTCTGATGTCGTAGATGTCGGAGGTCATAGTGGCGGCGTCATCGCGACTTGGAACAGAAACGTTCGCTGCTGCCCGCAGATCTAGAAGCTTCAGGCGACTAGGAGCGTCAGAAGCGATTTCTTCTAGCTCGTTCTGACCAAGTACCAGTACTGAACTCGAGAGGTCCGGCCGCTGGCCAGCGCCCTGCGCATCGACAACGAGATGTCTACCGCCATCGTCGGACTCAATATCAACGACGACGTCGCCCGCACCGAGGACCGCATCCAGGAACGCCTTTCGTTGGCGGGCGAGCTGGGGACTCTGTTCGGCGTGCTGTGCGCCCACCGCATGCCGCAGGAGCTCTAGGAAAGTCGTTTTCCCTGATCCACGCGGGCCAATGACTACATTCAGGCCGCGACTGAGAGAGACGTCGAGCCCGCTCAGAAATCCGCCGGTCACCCGGATTCGGGATATCCACATGAGTCTCGACTCCTACGTTTCGTCGTGGTCCGCTAGCGCGGTGCCGCGCTGTATCTGTCGGGACGCGCGAGGGTCGCGTCGTGTAGCAAACCTTGGGCTACATGCTAGTTGCTATCTGGCCCGGTTGGGTTCAAGCCTGGCACTAAGGAAAGAACTCCCACATCTCGGTACCGAGATGTGGGAGTTCTTAGAAGGTTCGGCTGCTAGATCAGAAGGCAGCTTCGTCGAGCTCCATGATGTCGTTGTCGACGTTCTCGACGGTGACGCGGACGGAGGTGAGCAGCGGCAGCATGTTCTTGGCGAAGAAGCTGGCCACGGCGACCTTGCCTTCGTAGAAGGCCTTGTCGTTGTCGGATGCGCCGTTGTCGAGCGCGGCGAGGGCGATCTGGGCCTGACGCAGCAGCAGCCAGCCGATCATCAGGTCGCCGACGGACATCAGGAAGCGGACCGAACCGAGGCCGACCTTGTACAGCTCGGCCGAGTTCTCCTGTGCGGCCATCAAGCTGCCGGTCAGGGAGGCGGCCATCGCCTGGACGTCCTCGAGGGCGGTCTTCAGCAGAGCGCGCTCGGCCTTCAGCCGACCGTTGCCGGCCTCGGAGTCGATGAAGCTCTGGATCTGGCCGGCGACGTGCGCGAGGGCCTGGCCCTTGTCGCGGATGATCTTGCGGAAGAAGAAGTCCTGCGCCTGGATGGCGGTGGTGCCCTCGTAGAGCGAGTCGATCTTCGAATCGCGGATGTACTGCTCGATCGGGTAGTCCTGCAGGAAGCCCGAACCGCCGAGGGTCTGCAGGGACTCGTGACCGAGGGTGGCGTAGGCGCGCTCGGAACCGACGCCCTTGACGATCGGCAGGAGCAGGTCGTTGACGCGGTGCGCCATCTCCGCGTCGGCGCCGGAGACGATCTTGGCGGCGGCGACGTCCTGGTGCGATGCGGTGTAGAGGTAGACCGCGCGCAGACCCTCGGCGTAGGCCTTCTGGGTCATCAGCGAACGACGCACGTCCGGGTGGTGGGTGATCGACACGCGCGGAGCGGCCTTGTCGGTCATCTGGGTCATGTCGGCACCCTGGATGCGCTCCTTGGCGTAGTCCAGAGCGTTCAGGTAGCCGGTCGACAGCGTCGAGATTGCCTTGGTGCCCACCATCATCCGAGCGTGCTCGATGACCTCGAACATCTGCGCGATACCCTTGTGGACCTCGCCCACGAGCCAGCCCTTGGCCGGGGTGCCGTGCTGCCCGAAGGTGACCTCACAGGTGGCCGAGGCCTTGATGCCCATCTTGTGCTCGACGTTGGTGACGAACACGCCGTTGCGCTCGCCGAGCTCACCGGTCTCGAAGTCGAAGTGGAACTTCGGCACGAAGAACAGCGACAGACCCTTCGTGCCGGGGCCGGCGCCCTCGGGGCGCGCGAGCACGAGGTGGAAGATGTTCTCGGTCATGTCCTGGTCGGCCGAGGTGATGAAGCGCTTCACACCGTCGATGTGCCAGGAGCCGTCCTCCTGCTGGGTGGCCTTGGTGCGGCCGGCGCCCACGTCCGAACCGGCGTCGGGCTCGGTCAGCACCATGGTGGCGCCCCAGCCGCGCTCGGCGCAGATCGCGGCCCACTTCTTCTGCTCGTCGGTGCCGTTGTTGTAGAAGATGTTGGCGAAGCCGGCACCTGCGGCGTACATGAACACCGGGGGGTTGGCGCCGAGGATCATCTCGCCGATCGCCCAGTACAGCGAACGCGGGGCGGGCAGGCCGCCGAGCTCCTCGGCGATGCCGATCTTGTCCCAGCCACCTTCGACGAGGGCGTTGTAGGACTTCTTGAAGCCCTCGGGGATGGTGACGCTGTGGGTCTCGGGGTCGAAGACCGGCGGGTTGCGGTCCACGTCGGCGAAGGATTCGGCGATCGGGCCCTCGGCGAGTGCCTTGACCTCGCGGAGCATGTCGACGGCGGTCTCGTGGTCGAGGTCGCCGAAGTCGCCCGACTCCAGCACCTTGTCGAGCTCGAACAGCTCGAACAGGTTGAACTGCAGGTCGCGCATGTTGCTCTTGTAATGGCCCATGATGAATTCCTTCTCTGGTGCGGCCGTATGCGTGATGGCGGGTTGTTCCAGGTCCCGGTCCGATCCCACTCGGTGAAGTGGGTACCGGCCGGGCACGGTGGAGCAGTCTCGGTTCGAGCTAAGTTACTCGCCGGTAACCGCCAATATAGACCCATATCGCCGGGGGATCAATCGCTGCTCGATGTGATCTACACCGACCGCCGGGCCGGCGATGCCGCACGACAATTCCGGCAATGGCTGCAGGTGACGGGGACGTGCGGTCCAATCGGTCATGCGCTTGGCGGCGGCAGGGCCGGAGGCGTATGGCGCACCACGATCGACGGCGGACCCTGTGACGGAACGGTCGTCATGAACGTGGCCGCGTATCCCGTGAGACCTCCGGCTCCGGGCTGGAATCTGTCGTGACCGGCTAGAGCGCTGAACGAAGGTATTCGAGGTCGGCGGGGATGCCCTCGGCCGGCGTCTCCAGGATCACCGGCGCGTCGGCGGCCGCGGCCACGGCGACGAGCACCTCTGGATCGATGTGCCCCGAGGCGAGGTTGGCGTGACGGTCGCGACCGGAGTCGAACTCGTCGCGAGAGTTGTTGAGGTGCACCAGGTCGATGCGTCCGGTGATCTCCTTGACGCGCTCGACCAGTCCGACGAGATCCTCACCGCCGGCCCAGGCGTGGCAGGTGTCGAGGCAGAAGCCGGCCTGTTCGAAGTCGCCGACCGCTTCCCACAGCCGATCGATCGACTCCAGCGTCCGTGCCATCGCGTGATCGCCGCCTGCGGTGTTCTCGATCAGGATCGGCACCCCGAAGCCGCCCTTGTCGACCTGGCGGTCGAAGAGCTTGCGCCAGTTGGCGAATCCCTCTGCCGACTCCTCACCGTCACGGAGATGCCCACCGTGCACGACGAGACCGAAGGCCCCGAGTTCGGCGGCTGCGTCGGCCTGCTGTTCGACGGCTTTGCGCGACGGCATGCGCAGCCGGTTGTTGAGGCTCGCGACGTTGATCTGATAGCTGGAGTGCACGACGACGTCGACATCGGATTCGCGGATCGCCGCCGCGTGCGGATTCGGTTGCGGCTTCTTCCAGCTCTGCGGATCGGTGACGAACATCTGGAAGACGTCGATGCCGAGTTCGGTGGCGGTGACCAACGGGTCGGTGTCCTCGCGAAGGTGTGCTCCGATGCGCATGCGTCAACGATAGTGCCCGCATCCGGGCGGCAATGCCGGTGCCCGTGTCCCGAGGGACGGGCCACCGCGGTCGGTCATTCGACGACTCGTCACTCGCCGGGTGCCGGCTCCGTCTCGATCGTGATCGGTACCCCGGCCGCGATCAGCAGGCGGCACGGGGCCGCACTGTCGTGATACAGATTCAGCCACTCATGGCCGCGAGTCCCGTCGGAATACACCGCATCGAGGGTGCGGTTCAGCCGAGCCTCCGCCTCCTTGGTGATGATGTAGCGCTGGTCGCCGTAGCGCAGGTAGCGATTGGGCACCGAGACCTCCTCTGGAGTGGGGATTGCCGGACTCCAGTGTGATCCACGACACCCCGACGGGGTGTATTTCAGCCGAAACCAGTCGCCGGGTGGGTGATCGGGCCGTCGTGACGACCGGCGATACGCGCCGTGCTGCGATGGCTCACCAATGGAACATGGCCATTACACTGACGGCAGGTTACGAGCGTGGGTGCCCTGAGGGGCGTGACGGGCGGGATTGTGTCGGGTGAGTGTTGACGAGTCGGTGGGCTTCCCGCGGCCGGGCAGGTCCACGGAACGCGGTGAGGGCCAGAAGCCTGATGACACGAACTCGGCGGATGGGACGCTGTCGAAGCCCGACCAACCGCCCTCCGGACCCGAATCCGCCCCTGAGACGTCCCAGGTCGACCCGCCGGAGATGGCGCCGGTTCTCGAAGACCTGGCCGCCGCCGCGGAGATGGAGGCCGAACCCGAGAACCGTCGCGACCTGACCATGGTCCGACGCATCGCCGTCACCGCCTGGTTCGTGCTGATGGGGGTGCACATCGCCCTCGAGGGCCTGGCCTTCGACCGCACGCGGCTGATCATCCTGATGTGCCTCGGACTGGCGGCGGCCAGCATCGGGCGCCGCAGGTTCATCACGATCATCCTCGACTGGGCGCCGTTCGCCCTGATCCTGATCCTCTACGACTGGACGCGCAACATCGCGCAGGTCGTCGGCATGCCGACGCACTGGAATCTCGCGATCGACTTCGACGCGTTCCTCTTCGGCGGCATCACGCCCACGGCGTGGCTGCAGGAGAACCTCAAGCAGGCGAGCCCACCCTGGTGGGAGGTCATCGTCAGCGTCGTCTACATGTCGTACTTCATCATCCCGTATGCGGTGGCCGCGTGGCTGTGGCTCAAGGACCGTGCGGCCTGGCGTCGATACGCAGCCTGTTTCGTCGCGACGACATTCCTCGCCCTCATCGGATACACCCTCGTCCCGGGTGCCCCGCCGTGGGCTGCCGCACGATGCACCGCGGCCGAGGTCCAGGACTATCCGCGTGACCCGATCTGCATGTACGAGCCCGTGGCCAAGGAACCGGGCGGCCTGCTCGGGCCCTTGGACAACGCCCATCCCGACGCGGAACCGTACGTGGAACGCATCTCGGCGCGTGGCTGGAACTTCCTGAACATCCACGCCGCGTCGAACCTGGTCACCCTCGGCCAGGGCAAGTCCAACCTCGTCGCGGCCATCCCGTCGCTGCACGCCGGTCTCACCATGCTGCTGGCGCTCTTCATGTGGCCACGGGTGAAGGCGCTCGGCAAGACGCTCTTCATGGGCTACGCGTTCGCGATGGCGTTCGCCCTCGTCTATTCCGCCGAGCACTACGTCTTCGACATCGTGCTCGGGTGGGCACTCGCCGCAGCGGTGATCGCGGCGTACCAGATCGTCGATCGCAAGTATCTGATCCCGCGACAGAAACGGTTGGCCGCCGAGGCCGAAGCTGCCGGGACCGAATCCGCCGGGACCGAATCCGACCGTGAGGACCCGGACGCCGAGAAGGTGTCGACGCCCGCGTCGTGACCCCGCTAGCCTGGGACAGATGACCCGGCACAGGGCCCGGACCGTACGACGGTATCGGGGGCTGATCCTTCCGCTCGCGCTCGCGGTGATGCTCATGCACACCGTGGTCGCGGGTCCGGCCGGGGCGGAACGCAGTGCCGGAACGGAAGGCCGTGCCGGCTCCCACTCCCACGCCGGTCATCAGACGGCGGCAGCGTCGTCGGCGCCCGGGATGACGCATGCCGCGGTGATGGGTGAGGCCCCGTCGATGTCCGGTGCGGACTGCGGCGATCACGACCACGGGTGCGTGTTCACCCGGGCCGCCGACATCGATCTTCCGACTGCCGCTCTCGTCCTGCTCGTCTGGGCCTTCCTGTCCCTGTCGGCGGCAGCGCGGTATCGCCCGGCTCGTCGCGGCGTCGTCCTCGGACGTCCGCCCCCGTGGGCCATCCGCTCGCACCTGCAGTTGCAGGTGATCCGCTGCTGAGGAGACGTCCGCGGACCCGTGGGTCCGCCATGTCGTCATACCCGAAAACCCTCAGCAGCAAGGAAAACCGATGTCTGTACACCGCAATGCAACTGTTCGACGCCGCGCCGCGATCGGGACCGCCCTGGGCGCCGCCGTCGCACTCACTCTCGCCGGATGTTCGTCCGACGAATCTCCCTCCGGCGCAACCTCCGCCGACCGCCCGGCGACATCGTCCCCGGCGGGCTCGTCCGCGCCCGGCCAGTCGCCCGCGTCGGCCCACAACGACGCCGACGTCGAGTTCACCACCGAGATGATCGCGCATCACCGCCAGGCGGTGATGATGGCCGAACTCGTCGAGGGCCGGACGCAGAATCGCGAACTGATCACCCTCGCGAACACGATCGAGGACGCGCAGGAGAACGAGATCGACCAGATGACAGCCCGTCTGAGGTCATGGGGCGTCCCGATGGGGGCACACATGGACGACGGGGACATGGGTCACGGAAACATGGACGACGGACACATGGACGACGGGGACATGGGGCCCGGGAACATGGGGCCCGGAGGTGGCGGGATGGGCCACGGGGACATGCCGGGGATGATGTCTGCGGCGCAGATGGCGGCACTCCGGAACGCCAGTGGCGCCGAGTTCGACCGACTCTGGCTCGAGGGCATGATCCGCCACCACGAAGGCGCCATCGCGATGGCCGACAAGGTGCTGGCCAACGGCACCGACCCGGCCACGAAAGCCCTTGCCACCAACGTGAAGAAGACGCAACAGGCCGAGATCGACCAGATGCGGGCGATGCTGGGCCAGGGCTGAACCACCCGAAGAACGCGGTGTGGGGCGGTTCGGAGAAGATCCGGAACCGCCCCACACCCCTGTTATGCCGACCTCAGCGCTGCAGCGTCATCTCGTCAGCGTCACCTCTTCAGTGTCATCTCTTCAGGGGCAACCGCATCAGATAGACCTGATAGCCGATCGAGATCGAGTACGTGAAGTAGAGCGTGCTGCCCTTCGACCACGGGTGGATGTACGGCGCGTAGCCGGTGTACGGGTCGGCGGACGGTGCGACGATCTCACCGGAAGTCCAAGGGCCCCATGGGTTATCGGCGGTGCGGAGGGTGACGCCGATGTCCTGGCTCGCCAGCGAGATGTACTTGCCGAGGTAATCGTTCCAGGCCACGGACAGCTCGCCGGTCGGGGCGCCCATCACCGGGGTCGCGGCGCCGGGGTCGTTGCGGACCCAACGGCCGTAGGAGAAGTAGTCCCATTTGCCGAGGTTCTCGATGTCCTTCTCGTCGACGCGGGCGAGATAGACGCCGCCCCACCGGCCGTCCGGGGTGCCGTAGTAGTAGATGGTCTTGCCGACCTTCAGGAAGGCGCCCATCTGGAACTTCTTGTTGCCGCCTCCGTTCGGCCGGAAGGCGTTCAGGGCCCGCCAGTTCTCGCCGTTGTCGTTCGAGACGACCAGGCCCGACCAGTTGGTCGTCCAGATCCCCGGCTGATCCCACCGCTTGACCGACATGACGGTCATGTACTGCTTGCCATTGGCGGCGACGCCCGCGGTCGGGATGATGGTGACCTCGCGACGGACATTGGGCTTCAGCAGTCGCTTCGCGTGGCCGGGGCGGCCGGCGTGCGAGGTGAAGGTCATGCCGTCGGCCAGATTGCGGTCCGCGCTGCGCAGCAGGACGTTGGACCGCCAGTAGTACAGCTCGCCGTACAGGAGGGACCAGCCGTTGAACGACTGGGTGTCACCGAATGCGGTGAGGATCTCGCCGCGACCGTTGTCCCACATGACGCCCAGATCGGTGCCGACGATGTTGAAGCGTCCGATGGTGTCGTTCATCGCGAACGGGCCCGTCAGGCGATTGACGATCGTCGCCGGACCTGCGGCATTCCCGGCCTGTGCGGGCGAGGCGGTCAGTGTCGTCGTCAGAGCAACTGCGAGCGTCGAGACGACGAGACCCAGGAGAAGCCGATGAAGGCGTCGTGTCATGGGCGAGACCTTATCAAGACCTGAGAGGTGCTGGGGGCCAGAAGAATAGGTCGTTATCCTGGCGAAACGCTGAAAACGGTCAGAGTGGACGATAGCGTGCGGTGGTGTCGACGGTGGTGAAGTCGATCTGTGCCGCAGCGTTGTTCACCGCGGTCACCAGCGCCGTCCCGAACATCCCGTCGGCGTCGTACAGTCCCGCGTTGCTGACCGAGACGCCGTCGTCCTCGACATGGAGGTCGGCCTCGACGCCGATGCGTTCACCACGGGGTAGACGACTGATCGCCACGGTGAGGTCGCAGTTGATGAAACCGATGCCGGTGGTACCCCAGTTCGAGATGACACTCGCCGACTCCGCGCTGATCACGGCGCGCTGGAACGGCGTCGGCTCCTCGCCGGGCACGATCGGGGCCGCGCGAGTCCAGACTCGTTTGCGATAGGCGTTCTGGTGATCGGGCATCTCGTACTCCCATTCCCTGGGTGCACGGCCCGGCGCGTCGGACGCCCATCGCGGGATGAGGTCGTCGTCCGCGGGCGTCGATCTCGGCGGACGGAACGTCACCGCCTCCGGCGGCCGTTGCCATCGCTCTCCCGGCGGGTTGGCCGAGGTCCGCAGGAACACGGTCGTCCCTCGTGCCACGACGACCTCCTCGCTGTCCTCCGGGTGTTGCACGATCTCGACGTCGACGACCCGGATACGTCCACCGGAGCGTGTCAGCCGCGTCCGTGTGGAGGTGATGACGTCGCGGGCGGCCTTGAACAGGTCGATCGTGCATCGGGCCGGCAGGAACTGATCGTCGCCGTACTCCACCTCGACCGCGCGCGCGGCGAGCGCACACACCGCAGGCCCGCTCAACGTCCCCGGCGCCCACAGGCTGGAGGCGAACTGCGTGGGCCGGTAGCGCAGCTCCGACGCCGAGGAGGTCTCGACAGCCTCGAAAAAGGCGATGATGGTCATCCGCTACTTATTACCGGTAGCCGCAGTCAGGTTTGTGCCAGGGCCCCGCGATCAGCATGTGCCGGGGTCCGTCTCCCGATAACCTTCGACCATGACATTTGCGACGGCGTACACGAAACATTTCCCCGACGAACTGATCGGCGCCGTCCGCACCGCGCTGATCGTCACCTCGATCGTCGGCATCGTTCTCGGTGTCGTGGTGATCGTGTGGCCGGGACCCACCATCGTCGTGGTGGCGATCCTGTTCGCGATCTCGCTGATCATCGCCGGGATCTTCCGCATCTACCAGGCGTTCGCGGCGTCGTTCCTGAGTACGGGAGTGCGCGTACTGCTCGGCGTGGTCGGCGTGATCGTGCTGCTCGCCGGAATCATCGCGCTCTTCAGCCCCGGCGACGCGATATGGCTGCTCGCGGTCTTCATCGGCATCGGCTGGATCTTCCAGGGTGTCGCCGACCTCTATGCGGCGGTCACGAAGTCCGGTCACAGCCCGACCTGGTTCCTGATCCTCTCGGGCATCGTCGCGGTGATCGCCGGAATCGTGATGATCATCCTGCCGGTCTTCTCGCTCCAGGTCCTGGCCTGGGTCGGTGGCATCATGCTGGTCGCACTGTCCATCGCGACGCTCCTGACGCTCCCCAAGAAGGTCGAGGCCCCGGTCGAGCCTGCGGTCTGACCTCGACACGCGGCGTCCTCGCTGCGCTCGTTCGACGCGGCTCGGCCGGCAGGACCGCCCTGCTGGTCGGGCTGGTCGGAACCTACTTCGCCGTCGGCCACGGGGCGATGGGATTGCCCTGCCAACGGGTGTGCGCGGGCACGACGTCGCCGCGCATGACCAGCGAAGCCGGTCCGACCGTTGCCGATTCGCCCAGCCCCGACGCCGGAAGGGCGACGCAGTGCGGTCCGAGGGTCGCGCCGGCGTCGAGGGTGACGCGGTCGATGGCCATCACGCGGTCGTGGAACAGATGCGTCTGGACGACGCAGCCTCGCTGCACGGTCGCGCCGTCGCCGAGGCTGACCAGATCGGCCTCGGGTAGCCAGTACGTCTCACACCACACGCCACGCCCGATCCGGGCGCCGAGCAGACGAAGCCACAGGTTGAGAATCGGTGTCCCGGTGGCGGCATTGGCGAACCACGGCGCGGCCACGGTCTCGACGAACGCGTCCGACAGCTCGTTGCGCCAGACGAACGAACTCCACAGCGGGTGCTCGCTCACCGTGATGCGTCCGACGACGAGCCATTTGGCGGCGGCCGCGGTGCCACAGGCAATGGCGCCGACCCCGAGCAGCAACAGTCCGCTCACCAGCGCGGCCATGCCGTAGTGCAGGTGAACGGCGACGTACTGCAGCGCGAACAACATGCCGACACCGAGCCCGAACGACACCATCACCGGGATGAGACGCAGGGTTTCGATGGCGGCACGCGCGACCTTCAGCTTTGTCGGCGGGTCGAAGGTGCGCGACGTGTCGATCTCGGCGGCGGTGCGGCGCAGGCGGACCGGTGGGCTGCCCAGCCAGCTCGACCCTGACTTCGCGCGGTCCGGCGTCGCCGACAGCACCGCGACCAGGCCGTTCTTGGGCACCTTGCGGCCCGGCCCGGTCATCCCGGAATTCCCGAGGAACGAGCGCTTGCCGATCTTCGCCTCGTCGATGTGCAGCCAGCCGCCGCCCAGCTCATACGACGCGACCATCGTGTCGTCGGCCAGGAAGGCGCCGTCGCCGATGGTGGTGAAGCGCGGCAGCACGAGTGCCGTCGAGATCTCGGTGCTCTTGCCGACCTTGGCGCCCAGCACGCGGAACCAGATCGGTGTCAGCAGGCTGGCGTAGAGCGGGAACAGATAGGTGCGGGCGGCGTCGAGGAGCCGTTCGGTGAGCCAGACCTGCCAACCGACCCGGGATCGCACCGGGTGGTAGCCGGTGCTCAACCCCAGCGATGCCAGGCGTACCAGTCCTGCGGTGATCGCGGCGAAGACGACGAGGCTGGTGAGGGTCGCGGCCGGCAGGAGGATGAGCGCACGGACCGCGGCGTCGCGCAACCGGTCCGCAGAGAGGGCCCAGCTGCCGATGACGGCGAGTCCCGCGGCCAGCGAGACCAGCGGGATCGCGGCCAGGACCAGCGAGGACAGGCCGTACGCCGGCACCCAGCCACTGGCGCGCGGTGGCCGGTGATCGGGCCAGGGGTGTGCGGCCTTGCCCACCTTGATCGCGGGTGAGCCGGCCCAGTGCTGGCGCGCCTTCACCCGACCGAACACCGCGGAACCCGGCGCGACGACGGCGTCACGTCCGACGACGGCTCCCGGCATGAGCGTCGACCGTGCGCCGATCGTCGCCCCGCGTTTGATCGCGATCTCCCCGATGTGGACGACGTCGCCGTCTATCCACCAACCGGCGAGGTCGACCTCGGGTTCGACCGAGGCGCCTTCCCCGACCGTCAGCAGTCCGGTGACCGGCGGGATCGTGTGCAGGTCGACGCCCCGCCCGACCTGTGCGCCGAGAGCGCGGGCGAGGTAGATCATCCACGGCGCGCCGGAGAGGTTCGCCGCACCGCTCGCGTCCAGGAGTCGTTCGGCCACCCACAGCCGCACGTGCACGCCGCCGCCGCGGGGGTACTCACCCGGGGTGACGCCGGCGAGGAGCAGACGGGAACCCGACGCCGCGATGAACATCCGGCCGGGCGGCGTGATGAAGACCAGGAACGCGACGAGCAGAACCCACCAGTTCACCTCGACCAGCCACGGGACCGAGCGGTTCATCCGGTCGGCGACGACGGCGGCCAGGTTGTTCACGACGCCGAGCCAGGTCGCCCACTGGAGACCGGTCAGGGTGGTCAGGGGAACGGTCAGCGCGACCTGGGCGACGCCCGTGGCGCGCGGTGTCGGTCTCACATGACGTTCGACGATGTTCGTCGTCGGTCTGCGCGCGTCCAGCATCTCGGCCATCGAGCCGAGACGGGGATGGTCGTAGAGGTCGGCGACCGAGATGTCCGGGTGGCGTCCGCGGATCGCGGTCACCAGCTGTGCGGCGGCGAGCGAACCACCGCCCTCGGCGAAGAAGTCGACATCGGGGCTGCTGACCCGGATGCCGAGCACATCGGTCCACAACTGGGCCAGCCACAACTCGGTCTCACCGAGTTCCACATCCTCATCCACTGGTCTGCTGCTGCCCGGCAGGGGCCAGGGCAGCGCATCGCGATCAACCTTTCCCGAAGTGCGCGTGGGCAATTCGTCGACGAGGGCGAGGGTCGGGACCATCGCGGTGGGCAGGTGGCGGGTGAGTTCGGCGTGCGCGGCCGAGACGTCGAAGTCGGGATCAGCGGAGACCAGGTAGCCGACGAGCAGGCTGTTGCCCGCCGCGGACTTGCGGACCGCGGCGGCGGCGCCACTCACACCGGGCAGGTGCTGTAGGGCATTGTCGATCTCGCCGAGTTCGATGCGTCGCCCGCCGACCTTCACCTGGTCGTCGGCCCGACCCATGAAGATCAGGCCCGCGGACTCGAGTCGCACGAGATCGCCACTGCGGTAGGCGCGTTCCCAGCCCAGGGTCGGCATCGGGGCATACTTCTCGGCGTCCTTGGCCGGGTCGAGGTAGCGGGCCAGTCCGACGCCGCCGATGACCAGTTCGCCGACCTCGCCCTCGGCGACCGGCCGGCCGTCGGCGTCGACGACCGCGAGATCCCATCCGCGCAGAGGCAATCCGATGCGCACCGGACCGGGTCCGCCGAGCGGGGCGGCGCACGCGACCACGGTCGCCTCGGTGGGGCCGTAGGTGTTCCACACCTCCCGCCCGGGCACGGCGAGGCGATCGGCGAGTTCCGGCGGGCAGGCCTCGCCGCCGAAGATCAACAGTCGCACCGCCTCCAGGGCCTCCGGTGGCCACAACGACGCCAGTGTCGGCACGGTCGAGACAATGGTGACGTCCCGCGCGACCAGCCAGGGCCCCAGGTCCATGCCGCTGCGCACCAGCGATCGTGGTGCCGGAACGAGGCAGGCGCCGTTGCGCCAGGCCAGCCACATCTCCTCGCACGACGCGTCGAAAGCGACCGAGAGCCCGGCGAGCACACGGTCACCGGGTCCGATCGGCGCGTCGGCGAGGAACATGTGTGCCTCGGCATCGACGAAGGCGGCCGCGTTGCGGTGGGTGACCGCGACACCCTTCGGGGTGCCGGTGGAACCGGAGGTGAAGATGATCCACGCGTCGTCGTCGGGTGTCGGACGCGCCGGTGCGACCGCGGTGCCGGCGGGTTTCGTCGCGTGCGGGCCGTCGGCGTCGACGATGGCATCCACGTCGGCCTCGCCGAAGACGAGTTCGGCGCGCTCATCGGGATCGTCCGCGTCCACGGGCACGTAGGCGGCACCGGCGTACAGCGTGGCCAGGATGGCGACGTACAGATCGCGTGAACCGGACGGCATCCGGATGCCGACGCGGCTGCCGTGCCCGACGCCCACCTCGGCGAGACGAGCGACGGTGCGTCGGATCAGCGCCAGCAGCTGGCCGTAGGTGAGGGTGACGTCGCCGTCGTCGATCGCGGCGGCGTCGGGGTTCGCCCGCGCGGTCTCGGTGAGGACGTCACACAGGGTCCGCGGATCGTCTGCCTGCGCGGACAGCAGGAACTGAGGAGAGATCTGTACCTGCGTCACAGCCACCGTCTAGTCACGAGTTCGAGAATATAGCCGACCCAGGTGACCAGCAGGGCTCGGCCCGGTGAATGTTTTTCCCCGGCGTTTACCGGATACAGGAGGGGTGCCGAGGGTGTAGCTTCGGCTCAGACCAGGAGGAATTCCATGCCCATCGTCCATCACCGGCGGCCGAGTCTCCTGTCATATCCTCTCTGGCTCGGATCACGCCTGTTCCTGAAGCCGATGCTCACCCTGTGGCCGGTCAACAGTGCGGGCCTCGCCGGTCTGTTCCTGATCGACCGGCTGATGGCGGTCGGACCCAAACCCCGCGGGGTCGTCCGCGAGCAGTTGACCCTCGCGGGTCGTTCCACGGAGCTGATCATGCCCGCCGGTCCGTCGCGCCGGGACAGCGACACGGCGATGCTGTACCTGCATGGCGGCGCCTTCGTCGTGTGCGGTCTCGGTACCCACCGTTCGATCGCCGCGCGGCTGGCGCGCGCCTGCGAGATCCCGGTGTTCTCACTCGAGTACCGGCAGCTGCCGAAGGCGGGGGTGGGCGCATCGGTGGCCGACACGATCGACGCGTACGCCGAACTGATCAACGAACGCCACTATCGGCGGGTCATCGTCGCCGGTGATTCGGCGGGCGGGTTCCTCGCGGCCAAGGTCGTCGAGGCCGTCGCCGAGCGCGGACTACCGGCCCCGGCGGCGCTCATCGGCTTCTCTCCGCTGCTCGACGTGGACCTGGGTACCAACCCGGACCGGTCCAGTCGCTCCGACGCCTATCTGCCGAAGTCGAAGATGGCCAAGCTGGCCCCCAAGTTCGATCGCGGTCCCGTGCCGCTGACGGGGGTGCGCCGGATCTCCGATCTCGATCCGGACGAGTTCCCGCCGACGGTCATGGTCACCGCCCAGGGCGAGATGCTGGAGCCCGACGTCATCGACCTGGTCGAGATTCTCGACCAGGCGGGGATCGAGGCCCTCGCGCACAGCTACGCTTGGCAGGTGCACGCGTTCCCGGTGCTGGCCTCGCATCACCCGGAGACCATCCACGCGATCGAGGTGACCGCGGCCTTCGCGAAACAGGCGATACGAGAGGGCAAGAGCACTGACGACCGAGAGGACCAACGGGTCGGCTGACGAAAGCCGCCCCGGCACCGAAGCAGGTGCCGTCCCCACCGCCGCGCCACCCACCGACGCCCCGCCCGGTGCGGTCGACGCGCGCTTCACCCTCGCCGCCGAACGCACGCTCCTCGCGTGGGTGCGGACCGCGATGGGGTTCATGGCGGCAGGTATGGCGATCGTCTACCTCGCCCCCGACATCGACGATCCGGTGCTCGAACTGGTCCTCGGTCTCGTCCTCGTCGCCCTGGGTTGCTCCCTCGCCGTGATCGGTGCGTGGCGCTGGCGGCGGACGATGCGAGTGCTCCAGCAGGGTGGACAGATGCCGGGCCCGGCCCAGATCCTGTTCGTCGTCACTGCGATAGTGGTGGTGGCCATCCTGATCGCGGTTGTCGTCGTGATCCAGACCTGATCGCCATCCCGACCTGTTCTACCCAGGAGTTCCCGTGAGTACCGGCCCCGACTTCTCCCGCGGCGCGCAGACGCTGTCGACGACGATGACCAGCGTCGGCGCGGCCATCCTCATCGTCTGCCTGGGCTGGTTGACCGTCGACTGGTGGCGCGACGGCCGCTGGTTCTGGGTGGCCGTCGGGATCGCCATCATCGTGGTCAACATCGTGCTGATCGTGCTGCAGATCCGCCGCCGCCGCGCAGAGCGCGCCAAGGACCCGAAGCGCCCCCGGCGTCCGCTGATCGACAACTTCGACGACCTCGACGACAACCCTCCCCCTGCTGCCTGATCCGAAGGTTCTGGTGAGCCCCCTCCGGGAAAGCCGGAGTCAGGCGCTCAGCGTCCCGCCGTCGTCCTCGCCCTCGTCGCCGTCGTCGGCGAACTGCGTGCGGTAGAGCTCGGCGTAGCGTCCGTTGCGCGCCAGCAGCGTCGGATGATCGCCACGTTCGACGACGCGTCCTGCTTCGAGCACCACGATCTGGTCCGCCGCGCGGATCGTCGACAAGCGGTGTGCGATCACGATCGAGGTCCGGCCTTCGAGGGCTTCGCCCAATGCTTCCTGAACGGCCGCCTCCGAGGTCGAATCCAGATGTGCGGTCGCCTCGTCGAGGATCACCACCGACGGCTGCGCGAGCAGTAGCCGCGCGATCGTCATCCGCTGGCGCTCACCGCCGGAGAGGCGGTATCCGCGTTCGCCGACGATGGTGTCGAGTCCGTCGGGCAACGACGCCACCAGCTCGTCGAGACGCGCCCGGCGCAGCGCGTCCCAGATCTCCTCGTCGGAGGTGTCGGGTCGAGCGAGGACGAGGTTGGCGCGGATGGTGTCGTGGAAGAGGTGGCCGTCCTGGGTGACCAGGCCGACGGTGCGATGCACCGACGCGGTCTGCAGGTCGCGGATGTCGACGCCGGAGAGCTGCACCGAGCCCTCGTCGACGTCGTACAGCCGGGTCGCGAGACTCGCGATCGTCGACTTGCCCGCACCCGAACTGCCGACAAGAGCCACCATGCTGCCCGCGGGAACATCGAGGTCGACGTGGTGCAGAACCGTCGTACCCGCCCGGTTGTCCAGCTGTGCAACCTCTTCCAGTGATGCCAGCGAGACCTTGTCGGCGGCGGGGTAGGCGAAGGAGACGTCGTCGAAGCGCACCGACACCGGGACCGGCCGGCCGCTTTCGGTGCCGGGGACCGGGCGTGCGTCCGGGGCGTCGGTGATCAGCGGTGTCAGGTCGAGGACCTCGAAGACGCGCTCGAAACTGACCAGCGCGCTCATGATCTCGACCCGTGCGTTCGCCAGCGCGGTGAGCGGGGCGTACATGCGGGTGAGGAGCAGGGCGAGCGAGACGACCGCACCCGCCGACAGATGTTCGTTCACCGCAAGCCATCCCCCGAGCCCGTAGACCAGGGCGAGCGCGAGCGCCGAGACCAGCGTCAACGCGGTGAAGAAGTAGGCCTGCAGCATCGCGCGTCGAACACCGATGTCGCGCACGCGATCCGCACGGTCGGCGAACTCGCGTGATTCCAGGTCGGGACGTCCGAACAGCTTGACCAGGGTGGCTCCGGGTGCGGAGAACCGTTCCGTCATCTGGGTGGACATCCGGGCGTTGTGCTCGGCGGCCTCACGCGACAGGGCGGCCATCCGGCGTCCCATCCGGCGCGCCGGGACCACGAAGATCGGCAGCAGCACGAGGGCGAGCAGCGTGATCTGCCAGCTGATGTAGATCATCACGCCCAGCGTCAGCGTGAGCGTCACGATGTTCGACACGACGCCCGAGAGCGTGTCGCTGAAGGCGCGTTGCGCGCCGATGACGTCGTTGTTGAGCCGGCTCACCAGGGCGCCGGTCCGGGTGCGGGTGAAGAAGGCGACCGGCATCCGCTGGACATGGTCGAAGACTGCGCGTCGCAGGTCGAGGATGAGGCCCTCGCCGATGTTCGACGACAGCCACCGCACCCCGATTCCGGCCGCCGCCTCGGCGACGGCGATCAGGGCGATCGTCACCGCGAGACCGACGATCATCGCCTCGGACCCGCTGTCGGTGATGAGGTTGACGACGCGTCCGGCGAGGAGCGGCGTGACCACCGTCAGGACCGCGGTGAACACGGACAGCACGAGGAACAGCGCTATCCGGCGGCGATGGGGTCCGGCGAACCCGCTGATCCGACGCAGCGTCGTACGCCGATCCCCCCGCAACCGCTTACCGTCCGGCGAGGTCGACGACTTGTACATCATGTCCCACGCGACCGACTCCATGCTCATGTCGCCCAGGGTAGGACTTCAAGTCAACTTGAGGTCCATTCGTCCCTTCCGGATGCGGGTGGAGGTGCACGCCGGGAGCTGGAGAGGCGTCCCGCCACCCATGCTCTAGGTTGGTAACTGAGGTCACAGACGGCGATCACGATCAGCGGATCGACCAGGGAATGTCAGGTCGGCACGGCCGACGGTTAGGGGCGAGGCTCATGGCAGAACTCAAGCTCGGTTTCAAGGCATCGGCGGAGCAGTTCGATCCGCGCGAGCTGGTGGAGATCGCGGTCGCGGCCGAGGAACACGGACTGGACTCGGTCGCGGTGAGCGACCACTTCCAGCCGTGGCGGCACAACGGCGGCCACGCTCCCTTCTCGCTCGCGTGGATGGCGGCCGTCGGCGAGCGCACCAAGCGCGTTCAGATCGGCACATCGGTCATGACCCCGACCTTCCGCTACAACCCGGCCGTCATCGCCCAGGCCTTCGCGTCGATGGGCTGCATGTACCCGGGCCGCATCATGCTCGGTGTCGGCACCGGCGAGGCGCTCAACGAATACGCCACCGGCTTCCAGGGCGAGTGGCCCGAGTTCAAGGAGCGCTTCGCCCGCCTGCGCGAGGCGATCACTCTCATGCGTGAACTGTGGACCGGCGACGAGGTCAACTTCGACGGCGAGTATTACCACACGCAGGGTGCGTACATGTATGACGTTCCGGAACAACCGATCCCGGTGTACGTTGCCGCCGGTGGTCCGGTCGTCGCCCGGTATGCGGGTCGCGCCGGGGACGGCTTCATCTGCACCTCGGGCAAGGGCGCCGAGCTCTACACCGAGAAGCTGCTGCCGGCGGTGAAGGAAGGTGCGGAGAAGGCCGAACGGGACTTCGACGCCATCGACAAGATGATCGAGATCAAGATCTCCTACGATCCCGATCCCGAACTGGCACTGGAGAACACGCGCTTCTGGGCGCCGCTGTCACTGACGCCGGAGCAGAAGCACAGCGTCAACAGCTCCACCGAGATGGAACGTCTCGCCGACGAACTGCCCATCGAGCAGGTCGCCAAGCGCTGGATCGTTGCGTCCGACCCCGACGAGGCCGTGGAGAAGGTCAAGTTCTACACCGACGCGGGGCTCAACCACCTCGTCTTCCACGCCCCGGGCCACGACCAGCGTCGGTTCCTGGAGAACTTCCAGCGCGATCTGGAACCGCGCCTGCGCAAGCTCGGCTAGCCCCGCTCCGCCGGCTGGGCCGCCCCTGCTGGCTGGGCTGCCCTCGCTGGCTGGGCTGCCCCCGCCGGCTGGGCTGCCCCCGCCGGCTGGGCTGCCCTCGCTGGCTGGGCTGCCCTCGCTGGCTGGGCTGCCCTTGCTGGCTGGGCTGCCCCCCGCTGGCTGAGCTGCCCCCCCGCTGGCTGAGCTTGTCGAAGCCCATGAAATCGCTTGTCCTTCAGGGTGCGATACGCGACGCTGGGACCGTGCCCCTGCTCCCGCCACGCATCCGCGTCGTCTCTCTGCCTGCGCTCGCTGCGGTGGTCACCGTGGTGTTGTGGGCGTCGGCGTTCATCGGCATTCGTGCGCTGGGGGATTCGTTCTCGCCGGGGTCGATGGCGTTCGTGCGATTGCTCGCGGCGGTCGTCCCGCTGACGGCCATCATGCTGGTGGTGCGTTTGCGGAGACGGGGCACTGCCGTCGACGACGACCGTCCGGTCCCCGCGTGGTTTCCCCGCGGACGGGCACTGGGTCTCGTGATCGCCTACGGTGTCGCCTGGTTCGCGGGTTACACCGTGCTGTTGAACTGGGCCGAGCAACATCTGGACGCCGGTACCGCGTCCCTGCTGGTGAACCTCGCCCCGATCCTCGTCGCGCTGGCGGCGGGAGCCTTTCTGGGAGAGGGATTTCCGCGACACCTGGTGATCGGGATGGCGATCGCCTTCGCCGGGGTCGTGCTCATCGCGGTCGGTGGTTCGGCCACCGCCGACGCACACGCCGATTGGCTCGGCATCGTGTTGGGCCTCGGTGCCGCGGGCCTCTACGCGACGGGTGTGCTCATCCAGAAGTCCGCGCTCCGCACGGTCGGCGCGCTGACCGCGACCTGGCTCGGTGCGCTCGCCGGCCTGGTCGCGACGCTCCCGTTCGCGCCGACCGCGATCGCCGAACTCGCCGACGCGGACGCGCCGGCGGTCGCCGCGGTGATCTATCTCGGCATCGGTCCCACCGCGATCGCCTTCTCGACCTGGGCCTACGCGCTTGCGCGCACCGATGCGGGCGCGATGGCGGCGACGACGCTCGTGGTTCCCGCGATCGTCATCGTGATGTCCTGGGCGATACTCGACGAACTCCCGACGGGCATCGGCATCATCGGCGGCGTGCTGTGCATCGGCGGGGTGGCGATCGCCCGTCGGCTGCTGCCGCGGACCCGCCGAGGCAGTGGTGTCGAGAGTGTCGCGCCGGCCGGCGCCATCGATGCCCAGGGTGCCACTGCAGTGCGCGACTCCGGAGTGCGATAATCGCAGTTCGGTCGATGTCGGGGAAGGGCTCATGAAAGCGAAGAATGCGCGGTCCGAGGCGACCCGTGCCGCTCTCATGGAAGCAGCTCTGCAGGTGATCACCGAGAGCGGCGTCAAGAGTGTGACCCACCGAAAGGTGTGCAGCGCGGCAAATCTCGCGCTGGGCACCGTGAACTATCACTACGCCGATCTCGATGAACTGCTCCTCGACGCGTTCGCCTACTACGTGGACCGCATCTCCGAGAAGTACGAGAGCGGATTCACGTTCGTCCGGAACGACGAAGATCTCGCCGACGCAGTCGTCGACATGACGCGAAAGCTCTCGGAGGACACCCAATCCGTCGTTCTCATGTGGGAGATGTACGCGCAGGGTGTTCGCGAGAAGGCCTACCGGCAGCTCATCCGAAAGTGGTCCAAGCGTGCCAAATCGGGTGTCGAGACGTACTGCTCGGCGCAAGTGGCCACCATCCTCGAAGCGGTCTGGGACGGATCGGCGGTCCAGCGCAACGTCGGTGACGCGTCCTTGTCGGACGCAGAGCTCCGTGAGGTCGTGCTCGCGATCATCCGCACCGACGAGTCGCGCGAATACCCGCAGGTGAAGACCCGTTCCGCGGGTGCGAAAGCCTGATCCCGATCGACGACGCCCCCCGTAGCCATCCACCGAAATGCGCCCCTGAGATGAGCCCTCTGAAAGTCCGGCACGGGCGATATGTCGCCGGCGTCCTGCTGGAGGGCCGATTTCGGGGGCGGTTCTTGGGGGCGGATTTCAGCTCGGTGTGGTCGGGCTGACACGCCCTGCTCGCCGAGCTGAAGGCCGGGGTCTGAATTGTCTTACCGGATGCGTGTCCGCTCTCTGCTCACCGCAAAGCTACAACAAACGTTCAGTTATGTCTCAATTTTGACGACATGTGCGGGTCGGGAACTGGCTAGAATCCAGCCCCCGGTTAACACCCGTGTAACACCGAGTTCGCTTGTTACAGCGCGGAAAACTTGGGAACTACCCGTTGACAGCGAGGATGCCCGCCTTTAGGTTTACGTCCAACAAAGTTTCAACAAATGTTCAGAACCTCGGAAGGGGTGGTTCATGCCAACCCAAGCGTTCGACCATGACGCGTTCAAGAAGGCCGTCGGCCAGTTCCCCAGCGGCCTCACGATCGTCACCGGTGTCGACGACGGCCGTCCGCACGGCATGACGCTCCAGTCGTTCATGTCGCTCTCGCTCGAGCCGGCGCTGATCGCCATCGCTCCTGCCCGGACCTCGACGACCTGGCCGGTGATCGCCGAAACCGGATCGTTCGCGGTCAACATCCTGTCGGAGCAGCACTCGGAGCTGGCCCGCAAGTTCGCCTCGAGCGGCGGTGACCGATTCGAATCCCTCGACTACACAACGACTTCCACCGGCAATCCGATCCTCGGTGAGACGGTGACCTGGTTCGACTGCCGGATCGCGGACATTCTCGACGGCGGCGACCACGTGATCGTGCTCGGTGAGGTCCTCGAACTCGGGCAGGCGGAGGAGTCCACGCCGCGCGAGCCGATCATCTTCCATCGCAGCGGATTCCGCCGACTCGCCGAGCCGACGCCCGCCTAGGGCGGCCGTCGGTCACGGCGACGCCCCCTTCCTTCCCCCAGGCCCCAGCCACCAGAACTCAACCGACGGCGCACCGCGCCGGCCGGCCATCCCGCCCTACCCACCCGGCGCCCGCCGGTCCATCGAGAAAGAGGAGATCAATGAGATTCGGAACCTTCAGCGCGCCTTACTCGCACGACTACGCCCACGGCAAGCGCACCGCCAAAGAGGTCATCGACTGGGACCTCCAGCTCGTGAAATGGGCCGAGGAATACGGTTGGGACGAGGCCTTTTTCGCCGAGCACTACACCCTCGGCGGTGAGCCGTCGCCCGCCCCCGACGCCATGATCGCCGCCGCGTCCCAGGTGACCGAGCGGCTCACCCTGGGCGCAGCCGCACACCTGCTGCCGTACCACAACCCGATCGCGCTGGCGCACCGGATGATGTGGCTCGACCACATGACCGGAGGCCGGTACATCGCCGGAATCGCTCCGGGCGCATACGCTTCCGACGCACAGCTGTTCGGCACCGGGGGTGGTGCCAACAACTCGAAGATGATGGTGGAGGCACTCGACATCCTCGAGGCGATCTTCAAGCGCGAGGGCGCCTTCAAGATCGAGGGTGAGTACTTCTCGGTCGACATGCCCGCCTACGACGAGGAGATCGCCGGCCCGCACCTCAAGCCGGCTCAGGCTCAGATCCCGATCATGATCACCGGCATGTCGGAGAACTCCTCGACCATCAAGTTCGCCGGTTCGCGTGGCGCCTACCTGCTGAGCCAGCAGGTGCACGAGAAGACCTGGATCAACCACTGGGAGACCTACTCCACCGCGGCGAAGGAAGCGGGATACAACCCGTCCAAGGCCGACTGGCGCGTCTGCCGCGACATCTTCGTCGCCGACACCGACGAACAGGCTCTGGACCTGGTCCGCAACGGTGCCATGGGCACCCTGTGGGGCAAGTACAACATCCCGACCTTCAAGGGTCTGGGCCTCGGGCCGCTGCTCACCGGCGGCGAGATCAGCGAGGACGATCTGGATCTCGACTGGATGATCGACAACTTCTTCATCATCGGTTCGCCGGACACGGTCGCCGCCCGCATCGAGGAGCTGTACAACGCCGTCGGCGGTTTCGGCACCCTGGTCAGCTTCGTCCACGAGTACACCGACAACCCGGAACCCTACCGACGCAGCTTCGAACTCCTCGGCGCGAAGGTCGCCCCGCAGCTCGCCCACCTCAACGGCTGAGACCCGCCGCTTCACCGACCAACTGGATCGGCCCGCCGGACAACGGCGTCCGGCGGGCCGACTCATCCCGAAAGGACCATGCCTTGGGCACCATCGTCGACTCCCGTCACCTCCGCATCGCCGAGGTCGACCACGGCGATCGGGAG